>CAIVPV010000348.1 GCA_903907915.1 uncultured Cytophagaceae bacterium | reverse complement strand
GGCATCAAAAGACTTATTAATCATCTTGCGACCAATCATTACAATCGTCCAATGCAAGAATAAAATGGTGAATGCGCTGCTTAAAACAGACATCATATTCACCCAAAATGCCACTCGCGTCACATCCCCTAAGGCAAGTAAGGAGAACATTCTGCCCAATAACAAGAACAACGGTGCTCCTGGAGGGTGCGGAACCTGTAATTTATAGGCGCAAGCAATGAACTCACCACAATCCCAAAAAGAGGCCGTAGGCTCCACCGTCAAAGTATAGGTGATCAAGGCAATAAGGAAAACTCCCCAACCCGTCCAATTATTTACTTTTTTAAAACTCCACATAGGTCAGATTAATTAAACTGTTTTAAGAAACGAACGTCATTCTCTGTGAATAAACGTAAGTCTTTGATCTGGTATTTTAACATCGTGATACGCTCGATTCCCATTCCAAAAGCAAAGCCATTGTACTTCTTTGAATCAATTCCCACATTTTCTAATACATTCGGATCTACCATTCCGGCTCCCGCAATCTCCACCCATCCGGCTCCTTTACAAACATTACACCCATCGCCTTTACACAATAGACAAGTAATGTCCATTTCAGCACTGGGCTCGGTGAAAGGGAAATAAGAGGGGCGGAAACGCACTTTTGTATCTTTTCCAAACATCTCTTTGGCAAAATGATACAACGTATCTTTCAAATCCTTAAAGCTCACATTCTCATCTACATATAGCCCTTCCACTTGATGGAAAAGGCAATGCGCACGAGCTGAAATGGCTTCATTACGGAATACGCGACCTGGCATCACAGAACGAATCGGTGGCTTTTGGTGTTGCATCAAACGAATCTGCACATTAGACGTATGCGTACGCAATAAAACATCATCTTGAATCTCCCCGGCTCCTTTTTCAATAAAAAAAGTATCCTGCATCTCCCGCGCTGGGTGATTTGCCGGAAAATTTAAAGCGGTAAAATTATAGAAATCAGTTTCAATCTCAGGACCATCTGAAACCGAGAACCCCATGCGATTAAAAATCTCCAAAATACGAGCTCGCACTTTCGTCAAAGGATGTAAACTCCCCTGAGAAATAGGGTTATAAAGCGTTAAATCAGACGGAACTTCAAAGTCAGCTGCATTACCTGCAAAGTCTTCTTGCGCTTCCGCAAATTTAGACTCAGCCGAATTTTTCAAGCCATTTAAAGATTGGCCTACCTCCCGGCGATTTTCAGCTGGTACATTTTTTAACTCATCAAACAGCGTCGCTAAACGACTCTTACGTCCAACAAATTGATTTCTAAAAGATTCTAATTCGCCTTCATTGGAAATGACAAACGAGTCAATTTCAGCCTGAAGTGCTTTTATTTGTTCATTCATGTGGGTAATTATAAAATGCGGAAACCGATGGTTGCCTGGAAATAACTAGGTTTTTGGGAATAATTAAAACCGCTCGGCACGGCTACGGTATTCTTCAATTCCGAGGTAGCACCTTCGTAGCGTAAATCTAAGGACAAGTTCAGTATATCAAAACCTATCCCGGCTTGGTAGCCAAAACTTGAACGATTGATAATGTCCTGAGAAGTTCCTGAAAAATAAGATTTAACAGCCGCATCAGGACTTGTCTCAGCAGAAATGGCATAAGAAGCCACCGGGCCTGCCATTACTCGAAGCGGGCCTAATTTAATACCTAATAGTACTGGGACATCTAGTGATTTTTGCGAAAAGCCAACAACATTCTCTTTCGTTGTTAGTGTATTAAGGACATCCACATTCACTTCTTTAGCTGTAAAATAGACCTCGGGTTGCAAGAAAATGGTTCTTCCAATTCGAGCAAATGCCCCCAATTGATATCCTGTCTTATTTTCTAAATTCGAATTTAAACTTGCCACTTTTACAGCAGAAAGATTCACTCCGCCTTTAATTCCAATTCTAAAATAATCTGCACGCGAATGCTTTTGGGCTGAGGCAACAGAAAAGATTCCCATGAATAGGGCAATCATCATCCAAGGTTTTAAGGCGTTCATAGCTATTGTGATTAATTAACTTGTAAAATTATCCTTTTTCATCCGAAAAAAAAGAAAAAACCAAAATCAAAACGTATTTTTGACCACAAATCGTATAAACGTGGCCAAAGCTAAAACCTCCTTTTTTTGTCAATCCTGTGGACATTCCGCACCCAAGTGGCTGGGGAAATGTCCCTCTTGTGGAGAATGGAATACCTTCGTAGAGGAATTAGTGGAACAGACGAGTCA
This sequence comes from uncultured Cytophagaceae bacterium, assembly GCA_903907915.1. Lineage (GTDB taxonomy): Bacteria > Bacteroidota > Bacteroidia > Cytophagales > Spirosomataceae > Aquirufa. The sequence goes on along the minus strand of CAIVPV010000348.1, from coordinate 15,101 downwards.
TCCGGCGGAAGTTTGGAAGACAAAAGGAAGTCCTAAATCAGCCGCAAAGCCTAAATTACTCAACGAAGTCAGCTTCGAAAATCAGCCTAAACTTACCTGCTCCGATCCTGAATTTAATCGGGTATTAGGCGGTGGAATTGTTCCTGGTTCCCTGGTTTTAATCGGTGGAGAGCCCGGCATCGGAAAATCGACGCTATTATTACAAGTGGCTCTTTCTCTTACCAAAACCCGTGTTTTATATGTTACCGGTGAGGAATCCGAACAACAAATTAAATTAAGAGCGGATCGTTTAGCCTCCAAATCTGACTCGCTATATATCTTAACAGAGACAAATACACAAGCTATTTTCAGGCACCTGGTGGAGCTTGATCCGGAATTAATCATTGTTGATTCCATTCAAACCCTATTTTCTGATCAAATCGAATCCGGCCCAGGCTCCGTTTCACAAATCCGGGAATGTGCGCTTGAGCTCATGCGATTTGCAAAAGAAAGTGGGACACCCATCTTCTTAGTGGGTCATATTACTAAAGAAGGTTCCATCGCCGGCCCTAAAGTCTTAGAACATTTAGTAGATACCGTCTTACAATTCGAAGGGGATCGACACATGATCTACCGTATTTTACGTACGACAAAAAACCGCTTCGGCTCCACCTCCGAATTAGGCATCTATGAAATGCTAGGCAGTGGCTTAAGACCTGTGACGAATCCATCGGAAATTTTATTGTCACAACGTGACGAACCCTCCTCCGGCATCGCAATCGGTACCTTAATGGAAGGAAATCGTCCATTGCTCGTTGAAATCCAATCCTTAGTGAGCGCGTCCTCTTATGGAAATGCCCAAAGAACGGCCAACGGTTACGATGGAAAGCGCCTCAGCATGTTGATCGCCGTTTTGGAAAAAAGAGGAGGCTATAAACTAGCTACTCAAGATGTCTTTTTAAATATCACGGGGGGAATTCGGGTCGATGACCCGGCTTTAGATTTAGCCACCTGTATGTCGCTAGTTTCTTCCTATGAAGATAAAATCCTTGACTCGTCCATCTGTTTCGCTGCCGAAGTAGGATTAGGTGGAGAATTACGTTCTGTCACACGCATCGATCAACGAATCGCGGAAGCAGAGAAATTGGGTTTCAAGGAGATTTGGATTAGCAAATACAATCTAAAAGGCTTGAATTATAAGCCCAATAAAATTAAGGTTCGATCAGAAGCGACCTTATTAGATGTTATTCTGCACATTTGGCATCAAAAATAGAAGCCGGGTATTCCACTTCTACTAAGTGTAATCCATGTGCCGGAACGGCGCGACCCGCTTTGCATCGGTCTTTAGAATCAAGAATCTCTTGTAATTGATTTTTATTCAAGCGACCCTGCCCTACTTCGAGTAAAGTCCCCACTACGGCGCGAACCATTCCTCGTAAGAAACGATTTCCTTGAATCGTAAAAATCAATTCATCGCCCCGATAGGCCCAAAAAGCCTGCATTATAGTACACTCGAAAGTCGTCACTTCGGTTTTTACCTTAGAAAAACACTGGTAATCGGTATGTTTGAAAAATAAAGCAGCCGCCTCATTCATCGCCTCTATATCTAATTCGACACCGAATCGGTAAGAAAAAGCGGAATTAAATGGGTTTTTAAAAGGACTAATACGGTATTCATAGGTTCTCGAAAGGGCTGCAAAACGTGCATGGAAATCATCCGCCACTTTATAAATCCCTTGAACCGCTAAAGAATCAGGCAACATTCGATTTATCCGAAACACCGCGTTTTCTTTGACTTTTTTACCCTCCGGCAAATCGAAGTGGGCAAATTGTTGGTGGGCATGCACACCCGTATCAGTCCGTGAACTTCCTACGATTTCAAGCTTATAACCCCATAACAAACTTAATTTATCCTGCAAAATCGACTGAACCGTCGTTGCATTTGGCTGAATTTGGTAGCCATGAAAAGAGCCGCCATCGTACGAAAAAGCGAGTAGATAGCGGCTCATTTACTTATTTCATTAAAGCAGTTTCAAGTGCCGTATCAAATGATTGATAAGCTGCTGCCACTGTTGATAATTTCACGCCATCTGCCACCATATCCGTTCCTTGAACTGATCCAAGTGCAGAGAATTTAACCCCATGTGCTTGTAAAGCTGATTCAAACGCTACTTTCTTTGTTGCATCTACTGAAACAATCACCCGAGATTGCGCTTCGCCGAACCAGAAGGCATCCTGACGGATGGCCGCATCTGAATTCACGCTAAATCCTACTCCTCTTGGGAAAGATGATTCAGCCAAAGTCACTAATAAACCACCATCTGACACATCGTGCGCAGATTCAATTAATTTTTTCTCGATTAAGGCCATTATAGCCTTTTGAAGTTTTTGTTCTGTGGGAAGATCAAAATGCGGCGCTGGCGTCGCTTTGATACCTTTATATGAATACACATATTCAGACGAAGCAATATCATTAACAGACTCACCCACTAAATAAATCGCATCCCCTTCTTTTTTAAAGTCCAAAGTCATCTTATTCGCCGGATCCTCTAAAATCCCTAACATACCTATGGTAGGCGTTGGGAAAACAGGGCCTTCATCTGAAGATTGATTGTAGAAGGATACGTTTCCACCCGTAACCGGAGTTTCAAACGCCTCACACGATTTTTTCATTCCTTTGATCGCACCCACAAACTGCCAGTATACTTCTGGAACGTAAGGATTACCAAAGTTCAAGCAGTTCGTAATCGCCACCGGCAAACCACCCGAGCATACAATGTTACGAGCCGCTTCAGCCACTGCCATCGCAGTTCCTTCTTCTGGATCTGCATTTACGTAGCGAGAATTGCAATCTACGGTGATTACAATAGATTTTTGAGAACCGTGTACTTTCACCACCGCTGCATCCGAAGGCGCATTCGTATTGCGGTTCGCACGACCAATCGATGAATCATATTGTTGTGCTACCCACTTTTTAGAAGCAATATTGGGGTGATTCATCATGTAGTTCAAAGCCTTTGGCAATTCTTCCTTAGGCAAATCAGCTACTGAATCAATCTTAAATTTCTTAAATTCTTGGTAGTAAGCAGGCTCTTTGTACTCGCGGTGATACACCGGAGCTCCACCACCTAAAACTAAATCGTCTGCTGGGACATCAGCCACTAATACCCCGTCTTGATAGAATTCAAGACGTTTTGTATCAGTAACCGTTCCAATTTGCTCGCAATTTAAATCCCACTTATCAAAAATACGTTTCGCCTCGTGCTCTCTACCTTTCTCCACAACGATCAACATACGCTCTTGAGATTCTGATAATAAGATCTCGAATGGTTGCATATTGGGTTGACGCGTAGGCACTTTGGAAAGATCAATAATCATTCCATGTTCCCCTTTCGCAGACATTTCAGACGTCGAGCAAATAATACCCGCCGCACCCATATCTTGAATTCCGATGACACAACCTGCTTCAATAATTTCCAAAGAAGCCTCTAACAACAATTTCTCTTGGAATGGATCCCCTACTTGAACCGCCGGTAATTTCTCCGACGACTTCGCCGTAATATCTTCCGATGCAAAACTCGCACCACCGATTCCATCTTTACCCGTCGCGGAACCTACGATAAATACCCCATTACCTACTCCATAAGAAGTAGCAGATGCTTGAGTACCCACCTTTAATATACCTGCTGAAAACGCATTAACCAGCGGATTCACATTATAACAATCATCGAATTGAACCTCACCACCCACGGTAGGAATTCCAAAGGCATTACCATAATCTCCAATCCCTTTCACCACACCTTTCACTAACCACTTCGTTTTCGCTAAATTAATATTGCCAAAACGCAAAGAATTCAATTGCGCAATCGGACGAGCACCCATCGTGAAAATGTCCCGATTGATTCCACCTACACCAGTCGCCGCACCTTGGTAAGGCTCTAAAGCAGACGGGTGATTATGCGATTCAATTTTAAATGCACATCCTAAACCATCCCCTAAATCAACCAAACCGGCATTTTCTTCCCCTGCTTTCGCTAACATACGCGGCGAGTCTTTAGGCAAAGTCTTCAACCAAACGATTGAATTCTTATAGCTACAGTGCTCAGACCACATAACAGAGAAAATCGACAATTCCGTAAAATTAGGCTTGCGACCTAAAATCTCCTGAATGCGATCATACTCTTCGGGTAATATTCCTAATTTTTTGGCTGTTTCGACGGTGGGAAGGGTTCCGATTGATTCCACTTAATTGAGTTTAAAATTGAAATGCAAAGATAGGAAATCTTACTAAATGGTGAGTGGTAAATGGTAAATGAAAAATGATTTTTTATTGAAACTAAATGCATTCACCATTTACCACTTACCATTTTCAAAGCATAAAGCATAGAGCAAAAAGCATAAATATGGAATAAAAAATGGCTGACGCTCATTTTTTATGATTTCAGAAGGATGAAAAAATATTTCATAAAGTCATTCGCGAAGCGAATACCTACTTTGTGCTTTGCTCTTTGCTCTTTGCTCTTTGCTCTTTGGATTTAAATAATGTCCGGTGGTTAAACCACCAGACATTATTTAAATCCCCCAATACTCCCGATCCTCCGGAACATCGACGTCCCTGAATTTATCGGAGAAGTGAATGATTTCGCACAGCATCGGATTTTGGCGCCAAAATTTTCCTAAACCCTGATCCCCTCCCCATCGATTAAACAAGTGACGCAAGGAAGATGGAATATAAACAGGGGGTGAATTAACGCCTTGAAAAGAGGCAACAATGGCTCTGTCTGGATTTGCTAAAGAAATAATATTTTTCATGTGAGCGTTCGTCAAAAACGGCAAGTCACACAACAAGACTAAGACTGCTTTTTCTGCAGGAATAGTTTTAAGACCTACAGAAAGCGATTCCCCCATGCCTTTTTCCCATCGTTCGACTAGAACATAAGATAAGGCTGGAAACTCTTTTTGAAGTTTTTCGATGATTTTAGTCGTTTGTTCCACTTCAGCACCTAGACAAACAAGCACTTCTTGGCAGACGCTAAAAGCTAACCGAATAGATCGCTCTAAAAGGCTTTGGCCCTGATACACTAATACTTGTTTTGCTTCTCCTAATCGAGAGGATGCTCCGGCAGCTAAAATTAATCCAGTCATGTGATAAATATCAATTTCACTAATTTAAATAAAAATTATTAAAGCTTAGGTGGTAATTTTAGGCGATGCTACTAGAAATCGAAATCCAATTTATTCAAAATAACCTGCATCGAGATCCAGTCTCGATTGCCTTGGATGCATCGAAACACCCTGATTTAGCTATTCCTAAATTAGTAGGCCAAATAAAAGCCCGGCAAAAACTAAAGGATAAAATGCCTACTTGGGTGGCGAATTCTAACGTCTTTTTTCCGCCCAGTTTAGCTCTTGAACAATCCTCTTCCGAAGAAACAGCACACTTTAAAGCTTCCTTAGTACATGGAAAAATCGCGGATGTAACGGGTGGAATGGGATTAGATAGTTTTGCTTTCGCGAAAGCGGGATGCGAGGTTAGCTATATCGAAAGACAGCCTGAATTAGCGGAAATCACTTCCTATAATCACGAAAAATTAAAAGCAGGAAAAATACATCACCATACGGGAGATAGCCTACACTGGATTTCTCAACAAGTGGAAGCTTTTGATTTTATCTATGTAGATCCAGCCCGACGAGATGGAGCAGGCAATAAGGTCATCTTATTACAAGATTGCGAACCGAATGCTTTGGAACTAATTTCGTATATCAACGAAAAAACCAACTTACTAATAAAAACGAGTCCTTTATTGGACTTAGATAGAGCTGTTAAAGAATTGCAAGGAGTCGAGAAAATTTATATTGTTTGTCTCAAAAACGAAGTAAAAGAAGTACTCTTCTTAAAAACTGCACAATCTTCGGATGATCCCATAATAGAAGTTATTGAATTAAGCCATCCGAAACCTTTGATTTTCGAAGGGCAAAAATCGAACGAAACAGCAGCGGAAATCTCCTTTAGTGCGCCATTGAAGTACTTATATGAACCGCATGCCGGAGTTTTAAAGGCTGGATTCTTTAAATCTGCAGGAACACAATTAAATAAATTAGCGCCTAATACACATTTATTTACATCTGAAGAACTGCATACTAATTTCGCTGGTAGATCGTTTGAGATTTTGGCCGAAGGTCCTTTAGAAAAAAAATGGATACAATCCGTTTTACCTAGTATGAAAGCGAATATTTCCACTCGAAACTTCCCCATTAATGCGGATGAAATCAGAAAGAAATTTCAATTGAAAGATGGGGGTGAATTTACACTTTTTGCCTTTCGAGATCAGTCTACTAAAAACAAGGTTGTCCTAGCTAAAAAAATCTTCTAACTTTACTAGAAATTCAGTTTATATGAAAAAAATATCGATCCTCTTTTTCCTTACTTTCTGCACAATTAGTGCTTCAGCGCAAGTATTTACTGGGATGTCTGAAATTGACAAATCAAAGAAAGAAGGAGTTTATACCTTTGTAAATACGCAGGAAAAGTATGCCAAGGCTAGCTGGAAAGCTTATTTAAGTAAATTTGGTAAGGTGATTGAAGGTAAAAATGGATCCTATTCTAGCTCTGATATAAAGATTTCAAGTATTTCAGACAATCCATTAATCGTAGTTTCTAAAGTTTCCGAAGAAAATAAAAAGGTCAAATTATTTATTTCGATTGCAACTTCTTCAGATGAATTTATTCAAACGGGACACGCTAAACTAAGTGAAGCAAGCACCTGGATTGAAGATTTTATTAAAATTGTCGATCTGGAAGAAGGTGTTAGAGTGGAAGAAAATAAATTAACTGAATTAATTTCTGCTCAGGCTAAAAACACGAAGCAAGCGGAACGTTTACTTCGTGAATTAGATTCTAATCAACGCCAAATCAACAATTTAGAAGAACGCTTGAAAGAGGCTAAAATCGAGAAAGAGAAGATTTTAACCAATCAAGTACAGAATAAATTAGATCAAAAATCAAAAGAGGACGAAATTGCGGTACAAAAAACGGCAGTAGACGCAGCGAAACAGAAAATTAAATGAAAAAAGGACTAATCGCTATTTTCACGATTTTGTTTTTTTGCAATTTTGGCAGAGTTGAATATTCCGCACTCAATCCCAAAGCAAAAATAATACAAGTAGATTCTTCTGCTAAATCAATGCCGGCGAATTCGCCTAAGTTAGATAAGCAGGATGTTAGCGAACAGGAATCAACGGAAACTTCGGATGAAAGTAGGGGCTGGTCAAAATACATCGTGATCGGGATTAAAACGTTTTTTGCCACATTACTGAAGCTTTTGATAGCCTAATATGCTATCCTACTCTATTTCTACCTCCATTCAAGCACCTGTCAGCTATGTAAAAGATCTTTTTACGGCTGATCTATTACTCAAGTTATCCCCTCCCTTCCCACGTGTATCTCTTCAGCGTTTCGATGGTTGCAAAAAGGATGACCAGGTTGTTCTTGAAATAAATCTGATTCTACGTAAATTAATTTGGAGTTCACTCATTACCGAGGAAGTACAAACAGAAGAGGAATGGTATTTTATTGACCAAGGAGTCAAGATGCCGTTTGGACTAGCATACTGGCAACACAAGCATCGGGTCAAGAAAATCACGGAACAACATTGTGAAATAATCGATGAAATTTCTTTTGATACCGGTAAGCTATTTTTGAATTACCTTCTTTTCCCTTTTCTTTGGGGAATGATTTATTACCGAAAGCCTTTCTATAAAAAATATTTATCTCTCATCAACCCAAAATGAAATTAACATTAACCAATAAAATTATCATCGGATTTGTCCTCGGTCTTGTACTAGGAGAGATTTTTTTCTTGAATTTCGAACCTGAGGTAAGCCACGATTTAGGCGCTAAGGTTCAAATAGTATCCAAGATTTTCCTACGCCTGATCAAAATGATCGTAGGGCCCTTAGTATTCTGTACATTAGTGGTCGGAATTGCTAAACTGGGAGATTTCAATGCAGTAGGACGAATTGGAATTAAAACGATTGGCTACTTCTATTTTGCCACTATTCTCTCCTTAGTGACCGGTTTAGTGGTGGTAAATATCACACAACCAGGTAGCTTACAAAGCTGGCCTAAGCCTGCAGCCGGAACAGCAACAGGCATAGATGCCTCTAAAACAAAAACCTTAGAGGACTTTATCCTGCACATATTTCCAGATAGTTTCTTTAAGGCTTTGGCGGAAAATGAAATCCTTCAAATTGTTATTTTCTCCCTGTTTTTTGGTGTTGCCCTCGGTTCTATAGGAGAAGTAGGTAAACGCTTAATTCATGTATTTGAAAACTTAGCAGAAGTCATTTTCAAAATGGTCAATTATGTGATGGAAGTGGCTCCTTATGCAGTTTTTGCAGCAATGACCACGGTGGTAGCTAATAAAGGTTTGAGCATATTAATCAGCTATGGTTATTTAATGCTTTGCTTTATGGGTGGCCTTTTGTTCTTCACCGTTGTTATCTTGTGGCTCATTTGCTTAGCTAACGGAATTAAATACTGGAAACTTTTAAAAGAGCTAAAAGAAGCTTTACTGATTTCATTTTCAACGGCAAGTTCCGAGGCATCTTTTCCTCAAACGATTGCCGCATTAGAGAAATTCGGTTGCAGCAGACGTATTGTTGGATTTGTATTACCCTTAGGATATAGCTTTAATCTGGATGGTTCGATGTTATATATGACATTTGCAACCGGATTTATTGCACAAGCCTATGGCGTTCACTTGAGTTTGGAGCAACAAATCACCATGCTATTAACGTTAATGATTACGTCCAAAGGAATCGCTGGAGTACCTCGCGCTTCTCTTGTCATCATTGCGGGCACCTTAACGATGTTCAATCTTCCAGCGGAAGGAATCGCTCTTTTATTAGGTGTAGACCCCTTCTTGGATATGGGAAGAACGGTCACTTCGGTGGCTGGAAATGGCGTAGCTACGTGTGTAGTTTCGAAATGGGAAGGAGAATTTAATCCGCCTTTGGCTGATTAAAAGTCATTTGTACCGCTTTTCGAGCGGGAATAATGGAAGCCAAGAAAGTAATGACAATGACTACCAAAGCTGTCATCAAGAAATCAAACCATTCCATTTGAATTGGATAAGCATCAATTAAAGCGTTCGGGATTCCTAAAGGGATAATTCCGAACGTTTGTTGTATCCAGCCCAATGCAAAACCTAGTCCCATCCCCACCATAGCTCCGCTAAAACTAATTAATAAACCCACCGATAGAAAAATCCGCAACAATTGCTGCTTCGTAATCCCCATGGCTAATAAAGTTCGCAGGTCTTTTCTCTTTTCAATAACTAAAAGCGATAAGGCATAAAAAAGCGTAAAGGAGGCAATGCCCATGATAAATGCCATCAAAATAAAGACAAACAGCTTCTCAATTTTAATCGCTCTTAATAAAATAGCGTGTTGCTGGTCGCGCGTCTGCACCTGATAACTATTACCTAGTAACTTTTGAATGGAAGCCTGAACTTCCCTATCGTTAGCGCCCTCTTGTAACATGATATCCACTCTGGATATAGCAGTTGAATCCGATAAAGTCAATTCGCGCATCCAATTTAAAGGAACAAGAATCATTTGGTTATCAAAAGTTTGTTCTACTTGCAAAACCCCAGCAGGGTAAAAAGCTTTCTGGTTAGCAGCATCGACATTAACTTGAAATTTAGCCAAGGCTTTTTGATTCGGATACCAGGCTTCGATGGGATGAAAAACATCTTCAAAATTCATCCCCATGGCCATAAAAACACCTGCCCCCACCATACCAAAGGGATGTCCCTCATATTCCACTAAATAATCCCCATCTACTACTTGATTTTTCAAACGCTTCGACGAAATGAAAGACGAATCAACGCCTTTCAAGGTGACTACTAATTGTTTCCCATTATAGCGAATTAAGGCTTGATCTTCCAGGATGGATTGAACAGAACGCACACCAGAAACGGTGGCAATCTCTTTAATTTTAGAAGGACTTAAAGAAAAACGAGTATCTGCAGTAGAAATGAGTGTTAAATCTGGATCAAAGGTTTTAAATAAGCCTTTTTGAAAATCTTCCAAACCATTAAACACGGACAAAATAAGGACCAAAGCCATCACTTCCACTCCCACTCCAATCATGGATATACGGGAAATCAAGGTGATAAAACTCGCCTTAAATGGGGAAAAAAAATACCTTTTCGCTACAAATAAGGAAATACTCATGGACTTAATCTATTTCATCTGCCACCCTATTCGGAATTTCATCCTCTGCGGGTGGAATAACTAAACCTTCGAATAAAGCCTCAATTTTAGCTGCATAAGCTGCTGTATCATCTAAGAAGAACACTAAATTAGGAATGATACGCGCTTGCTTGCGGATACGAATCGCTAAGGCATTACGAATCGCTTTATTTCTATTATCTAATTCGTCCATGACAGACTCCCTGTCATCAATTAATAAGAAGCTTAAATAACAACGCGCCACCGAAAGGTCAGGGCTAATTTTCACTTCAGTGACAGTTACCAGTCCTCTGCCGAAAATCTCTTTAAATTCTTTTTGAAAAATATCACTTAAATCTTTCTGTATTTGACGGCCAAATTTTTGTTGACGCTTAGTTTCCATGCTTGCTCTCTTTATCTAGGTCTTTTTATCTCAAAAAACACCTACAAATTTCATAATAATAATTGGAATCACCGTAATTTAGCGCTTTGTTTAGCCAAATATGTTTCAATTCATTAAATCCAACAGCCTTATTTCCATTCTACTCTTTCTGGTGGCAGGTGGATTTTTTGCATTTCTGCAGACTCAGCAGGGATTTAGTTATTTCCCCTGGGAAATAAAGAACTATTTAATTGGCCAAAAACTAAATCAAGGATTTCGCCTTTACAAAGACATCCGAGACAATACGGGACCGTTTGCTACGGGTTTTTATCAGTTTTTAGATTTTTTATCCATCCCCTTATCATCTAATCCCTACATCGCATTCAGCATCATTAGCCTCCAGGCTTATATTTTTCACCAAACCATCAAACAATTTGAATTAATGCCTAAAATGGGTGGGATGGCCTTTGGGATTTACCTTCTATTATTCCACCTCACCATAGAATTCCATGTGCCTGATCCAGCCTTGATAGGCTTAACATTTATATTATTGGCGTGGAAAGAAATTATTCAGCAACAAAGAACCTTACTCGTAAATGACCGGGTATTTTTAGTCGGCATCTATCTAGCCACCGCTACCTTGTTTTTTCCGGCCTATTTCTGGTTACTTCCCTGGGCTATTTTAAGTTTATTATTCTATTCTGGTATTTCTATTCGTCAAATACTTCTGACTTTAATGGGCTATTTGATCGTATTAGCGATTACATCCATTGTATTTTCCTTCCGAGGAAACCTGCCCTATTTATGGCAAGTATACCGTAATTCCGCCTTCGAGTTTCAATTAATCTCCATAAAAGAAGGCAAAGAAGTCCTATTTTTCTATGCCCCAGCTATTTTATTTGGCGCTTTTGGCCTTTATAAAGTAGTAGGCAATCCGAAGATTCGCGCGCATGCTCAAAAAGCACAACAAACAACCTTAATTTGGTTATTTTTCAGTCTAATCGCCATCACCAATTTCCCTGCTTATTATCGAATCAATTTTGTGCTTTTATTGCCTCCATTTGCTTATTTAGGCTTAAATGTATTTTACCTAATCAAAAAATACTGGCAAAAGGAATTGGTTTTTTTGGCTTTAATAGGGGCTGTATTTTTCACTTATCAACAAGATGAGCCGATCGTACAAAAAAAGAAAAATATCCAGATAAGCGGCCAAAAACTACTGATATTAGGACCAGAAATCGAAGAATATCTGACTAATGAAATGGTAGGGCCCTTTGTGAATTGGGATTTAGCGAAACCGCTTTTGAGTAATTTAAATTCCTATAAAAACGTCATTATCGTTCAGGAGTATTTTGTAAAAGATCGACCGACTTACATCTATGATTCAGAGGGTTATTTTAAAAAAATCCAACAACACCTTCCCTCTATAACGCAACAATACGTTTTAGTCAGTCCTAAATTATACCGTAAAAAATAGCTTAACAACAAGAAATCTTGTCAACGCGGCCTTGGTGACGACCGCCTTCAAAAGGAGTATCTAAAAATACTTGTAAACATGCCTTAGCTTCCTCTAATGAGATGAAACGTACGGGTAGACACAAAATGTTCGCATCATTGTGTTGGCGAACCAAACTAGCTACTTCTGTATTCCAAGCTAATCCAGCTCTAATTCCCGCGTGCTTATTCGCCGTAATAGCAACTCCGTTTGCGCTACCACACAATAACAAACCAAAACTCACTTCCCCCTTCTCCACTGCATCAGCTACAGGATGAGCAAAATCTGGATAGTCCACAGAGTCAGCAGAAAACGTTCCACAGTCTTTTACAGAGATTCCTTTGGCCTCTAAAAAAGCAATTAAATCATTTTTATAATCAAAACCGGCGTGGTCACCACCTACTGCGAAACTTAAAGGAGCCTTCATGAATTTGTCATTTATTTTTACAAAGGTAAAAGGAATAGTCCTACATTTAGGAAACAATTTTTAAAAATATGACGGAGAATAACTGGAAAGAGGAAGAAGAAAAAATCAAACAAGCTTTTGGTGATAAAACCTGGGCTAAGATTAAATCGGAGGAGTCCTGGAGAATTTTTAAAATCATGAGTGAATTCGTCGAGGGCATTGATAATTATCAAAGATTGGGCCATGCGTTTCTATTTTTGGATCAGCTCGAACCAGCCCTGATAACCCCTATTATAAGATAGCAGAAGAAATAGCCGCGAAACTAGTCCGTCATGGTTATGGAGTCATTACGGGTGGTGGCCCCGGCATTATGGAAGCGGGTAATAAAGGAGCAGCTAGTGAAAGAGGGCGCAGTGTGGGTTTAAACATCGAATTACCTTTCGAGCAAACGCCTAATCCCTACATCGATTCTGATAAAAATATGAACTTCGACTTCTTCTTTGTTCGCAAGGTCATGTTCGTTAAATATTCCCAAGGATTTATCATTATGCCTGGCGGCTTTGGTACACTAGACGAGATGTTTGAGTCGCTTACGTTGATCCAAACACATAAAATTGGTCGTTTCCCTGTAGTATTAGTAGGAAAAGAGTATTGGAGCGGATTAATCGAGTGGATGAAAAAGACCATGGTGACACAGGGAAATATTCATGAAGAAGATCTTGAATTATTTGCCTTAGTCGACACACCGACGGAAGCCGTTCGTGTCATTGACGATTTCTATGCGAAGTACTTATTGAAACCTAATTTTTAGAAAAGAAGCGTTTTATATCTTCCAAAGTCAAGGCATTCAAAGTCAATTCCTTTAAGAGCCCACCTTTTCTACCTACTTTAATTCCCCATTCCATATCTCTTAAACCGGCGATTGCATGGGCATCTGGATTAATGGAAACAAAAACACCCTTGTCCATTGCCTCATAAATATGGCGCCAATCTACATCTAAGCGATATGGACTTGCGTTTAATTCAATCGACACGCCATTCGCCTTGCAGGCATCTAAAATCTTCGACATTTGAAGTGGAAAACCTGGTCTTGTTAACAATAAACGTCCCGTAGGGTGACCTAGAATAGACGTAAATGGATTTTCAATAGCTTTCATAACACGAGGCATCGCTTTTTCTAAATCCATTATTAAACCAGCATGCACCGAAGCAACGACGTAGTCGAATGAGGATAAAACAGCCGCATCGTAATCTAAACTTCCATCAGGTAATATGTCCGCTTCAATTCCTTTTAGGATTTGGAAATCAGACCACTGCAAATTCAATTGATCTATTTCTTCGTGTTGACGCAATACATCCTCTTCTTTCAAACCTCCTGCATAAGCCGCATATTTAGAATGATCAGCAATGCCAAAGTAGCTCAAACCTAAGTCGCGACAAGCTTCAGCCATTTCGCTAAGGCTATTTTTACCATCAGAATAGGTGGAGTGATTGTGTAAACAACCTCGTAAATCTTCGTATGTCACCAGGGATTTATCCCCAAGATTCGTGGCCCATTCAAATTCCCGCAGACCTTCGCGCATTTCGGGTACTATATAGGGAAGATTTTGGGATTCATAAATGACCTTTTCTTCCGTAATATCTTTACCGTCAAATTTCTCATAAAAGTGAACTTGAGCTAAGTGATCGGGTGTGGCCGATAGAGCAAAAAGCTTCGTGACAAATTCAATTTTAGATGCAAAATGGATTTCGATGGGAATCAAATGGCCCTTCGCGAATCCACGCCAAGTAAAGGGAGAGGATTCTTTTAAGTCTTCCTCTAAACGATCTATGGACTGCAAAAGACCAGACGCTCCAAATAAATCGTCCGTTTCTACTAAAAATAATATTGAGCTAATTACTTCACAATGACGTCTTAATTCACCCGCAATGGACACTTTAGTAAATGCGACACTTAATTCTTGTGAAATTTCATCTGCTAAATCTTGCGCCTTGTTTATTCGCAATTTGCTCGAATTAGACTTAATGAAGTGTATATTTAAGGTAACACTTTCAACAACAGCTCCGCCAAAACCTTTCAAATCAGCTAATCTACCATCTTCACAAGCGGCTAATAAATCATCGATTTCCGTAATCTGTAATTCTTGCCAAATCGTCCGAACCTTTTTAGGCCCTAAGCCTTTAATCTTCAATAGTAACAACAAGCCTGGGGGAGTCTGTTCGATGATTTGCTCCATATCCGAACAGGTACCTGTAATAGCCACATCTTGCACTATTTTAACCACCACCTTCCCTACACCAGGAATTGCGAGTAATTCATCCTCCGATAAATTAGCTATCAATCCTGGAAATTTATCAAGACCACGCGCAGCAAAAGCTAAATTTTTACTCTTAAATTCATTTATCCCATGCAGATCCCAAAGCTTTACTAAAAGCTCGAGTACGTCTACAATTTGATCATTTTCCATGGCTACAAATATAAGCTAAAATAAAGTGGCTCCCTCTTTCGCAAGTAACCATTCTTTACGCCATAGTCCTCCACTATAACCAACCAGTTTTCCTGTAGAACCGATTACACGATGGCAAGGATGAAAGAGTAAAAT
>CAIVPV010000347.1 GCA_903907915.1 uncultured Cytophagaceae bacterium | reverse complement strand
TTTAATACCGGGATTGGTCACTACCTATGCTAAATGAATGTTTTTAATACCGGGAGTGGTCACTACCTATATTAAAAGAATGTTTTTAATACCGGTAGTGGTCACTATCTATGCTAAATAAATGATTTTAATCAAGGTAGTGGAAACTACCTAAACTGAATAAATTATTTTAAAACTTACAGCATAACCAGGAGCAATAAACTATTGGCATAGGTCAACGAATGTTCAAACCATTCCCAGTTTTCGGCCGCTTCGTGAGCATACATAGCCGCTAAACGTTTGGCAAATAGATCAATTAAAGCAAGATTTTCTGGTTTATTCGCATAGTAAAGGCCTTTAATTAGGAAGGCCATAGCTCGAGTAGAATGTATATCCTCAATGCATAAAATGGCCTTTGTAAAAATCATGTCTGCTTGAGAAACAATAGATTTAGGTAAGGAATCTTGTTTAGAAAGCACAAAACCTAAAGCCCAAATAGTTCGCCCAATGGAATCCTCCAGATTTACCTCATTGTTTTGGGTGGTAAACTGCCTGTCGTATGAGACATAATTCAGAAAGGAGCCGTTAGGTTGCTGACAGAATTGAATAAAGTTCAGGTAAATGCGAACTAAGACTAGGTCATTGGAACTTTCAGATACAGCATATTGCTCGCACATCGCTATGAGTGCTCTGGCATTATCATCGATGGTATAACCCGATAATGGATCTGGTTCATTGATATGAGAAAATTGAAGCATCCCGAAAGCAGTAGTCAATCGTTCCATCTGCAATAGATTAATGGATGGATTTCTGAACTTAAATTGAAAAACTGGACCCGCCATTTTTTGGAATAAATTAACATGAAGAATAGCTGAATTTTCCCAAGCAGAATGCGCCATACTTTGTAGCGAATTGATGCGCATTTGGGTTCGTAAGGGTTTGTTTTCCAGTAATTGAATGGCTGCTTCCGCTAATTGTTGTGGTTGATTAAAGTCAATCATCACCCCCATATCAGTTGTTAATACCTCTTCTACGTGTGGAATACGGGTGGAAATGACTGGGCAACCACTGCTGATAGCATACGAAAAAGTCCCACTTACAGCTTGATTTGGATCATTGGAAGTGAATAAGTAAATGTCAGTAAGGGTTAAGTATTCAAGTAATTCAGGTGTAGGTAGGAAATAATTGATCCAACGAACGTGTTCTTGAAGTCCTAAATCAAGAATCATTTCCTCCAAAAATTGCCGATAGGATTCACCTTCATTTGCAACGGTATTAGGATGAGTCTTGCCAATAATCAGGAAGATTACGGAAGGAATTTTTTGGATGATCGCTGGCAATGCCTGTAAGGTAGTTTCGATACTTTTGCTTTTCCCAATAAATCCAAAGGTGGATAATACGGTCTTACCTTCTAAAAGAAATTCCCGTTTCAACTCCTCTTTGTTTGTATGTTCTAAAAGATGCGTGCCATGGGGAATGACGGTTATTTTCTCGGCAGGAATTTCATAGTCTCTTTGCAGAATTTCTGCGGAAGAATGAGTCATGACAACTAGTGAAGCTGCTTGTTTGGCGTAGTTTTTCACTAAATTTTTATGATCCTCATTGGGTCTAGGTAAAACCGTATGGAACGCAATTATTATCGGTTGATCAATGGAATTTAATAATGCTTCTAGATGGGTTCTGTGTGATTCAAATAGGCCAAATTCGTGCTGAAGCACCACTAGTTTTATATTTTTATCTGAATTAAGTTCTTGTGATAAAGCTATATAAGAATTGGTGTCATCGGCGACTAACAGACAGCGAGGATCGGTAGGGTAGTCGTGTTGTTGGTCTGAATTTTCGACCGCGCAAATTCGAATTTCAAAACTATCTTGGTAGGAGGTGCTGATGGCTTGAATTAAGTCATGGGTGTACGTTGCAATGCCACATTCACGAGGTGGGTAGGTGGAAATGAAAAGGATTTCTGGTAAAGATTTCATGTGATTAGGTTGTTTTTAGTTCATTTAATATAGAACTCAAGTTGAGTGATGCGCAGGCAATACGTTCATCTGCTGCACCGTAATAGATATAGAGGGTGTCATTTTGGACAATTGCTCCAGTGGGGAAGCATACATTATTGACAAACCCTATTTTTTCGTACTCTTCATCTGGGGAAAATAGTGGGACCTTAAGTCTGCCTAATTCAATGAGGGGATTATCTAGATCAAATAAGGCAGCGCAGGCGGA
This sequence comes from uncultured Cytophagaceae bacterium, assembly GCA_903907915.1. Taxonomy (GTDB): domain Bacteria; phylum Bacteroidota; class Bacteroidia; order Cytophagales; family Spirosomataceae; genus Aquirufa. Next base: position 1,214 of record CAIVPV010000347.1, on the reverse strand, counting down.
ATATACGTAGCCGTGAATCGTATCTTGAACCCCGTGGTAAATCAAAAGCCAGCCATCTTTCGTTTCTATTGGTGGACATCCTCCGCCTATATAACTAGCCTCATGTGGATATTTAGCTGTCATCATAATCCAGTCATTTAGATGGAGAAAATAATTTTGCCAAAACTCCACCGTCAATTCAGCTAGCTCATTTACCACCACAAGCTGTATATCAGGTCTTACTCGGTGAATGAAGTGAAATTTGCCTTTGATCTTGCGAGGAAAGAAAATGAGATTTTTATCCCAAAGAATGGCTTTCTCATTTGCTAACCTCGATTGCGTAAATGGATTATTATAGCGGACGTATTTTTCGTTTATTTTTTTTCTAGATTCCGCTAAAATCCGAAACGCTTCGAAGCTAATGATGGGAACTATGATGCCTATTTTTTTGAAGCTAATTAAATCAGTTGAAGTAGCTAGAGCTCCTAAAGCAGACACTCCGTCAAAAGCTGTGTAGCTGAGGTAGTAAACGTCATCAATTTGGCAAATTCTGGGATCCTCTAATCCCTGGGATTCATAGTCGAATTGAGGAAATAAAATGGGGACATCCATTCGAGATGCGACTGTAGTAGGACTTGATAATAGGGCATGGCCGATGGTGGAATTATTACCCTGTCTAACCGCTCGGTAAAATAGGTGAATTTTGCCGCCGGCCTCGATGACCGCTGGATTCATAACACCCAGGTTTTCAAAACCTAATGCCGTTTTTTCCAGTAAAACTCCTTCTTTTTTAATAGTGGTCATTTTTTCAAATAGGATTGCGATAGAGAAAAAACCTACTGCGAGAAAGGTAGACCAAATATGCGGGACGGACTATGATTTTAGCCATTCCTGCTGAAAGTCATAAAAAAAGGCCATCCCGCTAGAGATGGCCTTTTAATTAAATGCTGGAAATTTATTCCCCATTTACCTTCTTAATGAATGAAATGACGCCGTTCATGTAAACTTTTTGGTCATCCCACATCGCTAAGTGGCTACCGTTCGGGCAGTACAGGTAGGAGCCATTTTTAACTAATTTGCTCTGTTCTTCCATCGCTTTCGGATCCATTGTGTCGAATTTCGCCCCGATCATCAGGGTAGGAACCGTGATTTCTTTTAAGCGATTTTTGATATCCCATTTCTCCAAAAGTCCGCTAATTCCAAATTCACTCGGTCCTTGCATTCGGACATAAATA
>CAIVPV010000346.1 GCA_903907915.1 uncultured Cytophagaceae bacterium | reverse complement strand
TTATGTTTCACATGCTTTATCAAAAGAAAATCCAGAGAAATTCGTTGTAGATTTTAGTGGGTTTGATTGTGTGACATTTGTAGAGAATGTTTGGAGTTTGTACCGGTCTAAAGGAATCGATTCTGTATTCTTGCATGAATTAGAGCAGATTCGTTATGTCAGAAAGCCAATTTCCTACGAAACTAGAAATCATTATTTGAGTGCCACTTTTTTTCAAATGGAAGACAGAGGCATGTTTAAACAGGTTCTTCCTCCGGCTTTTCGCGTTCTGGCGGTTAAAAAAGTAGAGTTTTTGTCCCATTATTTGGCCCCTAAAAACTTCCTGATTACGATTCCTACTATTCAACTAATGGAAAAGAATCTGGCACCCATTACTTATGTACCTAGTTCTCATTATTCCCAAATTACCTCTTACCTAAAAACGGGGGACATTATTGGCTTTGTTTCCAAGCGTAAAGATCTTGATTATCAACATGTAGGCTTCGTGCGTGAAATTAAGGGTAATTTTTATCTAGTACATGCCTCGCAAGATCGCAAGCAGGTGTGTCAATCAGTTGAATCTATTTCCGTATATTTAAAGAATCATCCTAACATGATAGGATTTAATGTCTTTAGGCCGGATTATGAGCAGTAAAGTTTACGATTTCGATCAAGTAATTGATCGCAAAAATACACACAGTTTTAAGTGGGATAATGTCACCTACCCTCCTAACCTAGACATGCTGCCTATGCCGGTGGCAGATATGGATTTTGTTGTGGCTGATGAAATTTTAGCGGCTATTGATAAAATAACCTCTCACGGTATTTTAGGTTACTCTATCGTTCCTGATTCGCTTAAATTATTAGCTCAACAAAAAATTGAACGAGATTATTCTTGGTCAACTTCTATAGATTCGCAAGTTTGGATTCCGGGTATTGTTCCAGGCATTACCGCAGCTTGTGCAGCTTTAACGAATGAAAACGAAGGTATTATTACGGCTGTTCCCGTATACCACCCATTTCATTTAGTGGCGGGTTGGGTTAATTGTCCTTTGATTACTTTTGAAATGATTAAAGAAGGAGATCGTTGGACTTTTGATTTTGCTGATTTTGAAAGAGGCTTACAGAAAGGACCCAACGTATTTCTCCTTTGCAATCCACATAATCCAGGTGGAACTGTTTTCAATGAAACGGAGATTTTTCGTATTGTAGATTTATGTGCTAAATATAACGTTACCATCGTTTCTGACGAAATTCATGCCGATTTACGTTTGCATGCTCAATCAAAACATATTTCGATAGGCCGATTCGAAAAACAACCTATTATCAGCTTTTTCGCCACATCTAAAGCATTTAATACCGCTGGATTAGGTGGTGCTGTGGCAGTAATTCCAGATGCTGCGCTTCGAGATAAATTCACCCAAGCTTCTGCTGGATTTTTCTCTATGCTATCTAGGCATAGTATTGAAGTGATGTTAGCTACCTATGCGCACGGCGGGGAATGGTTAGCGCAGCTTCTACCCTATTTAAAGACAAATCACGATTTACTCTTAGAATATGTGCACGCTACTCCTGGTATAACTATGCAGCCTTTAGAGGCTACCTATTTAGCTTGGATAGAGTATGATGAAGTATTGTTAGGAGATTTTCAAAAGAAATGCTGGGATGCAGGACTTCATGTACTTCGTGGAGAACAATTTAAGGGACGGAATTTTATTCGTCTAAATTTTGCCTGCCCTAAGTCCGTGATGGAAGAAGCAATTAAACGGATGAAATCGATAACGAATGGCTAAACTGTTGAAGTTTTTCTTATTGTTAATTCTGCTGGGTTTTTTGGCCTATATTTTTGTCTATATTTCTGATTTAGACGATCAACCCGAGACGACAGAAATGACGGATATAGATGTGGTGAAAGCTTATGGCGATTCCTTGTCCCGTATTGCGGTGGATGATACGGTTTTAAAGTCAAGTGCCACTAGTCTTACCTCCGCTTTTGAAGATTTTACGATCTTCGTTGAGGAGGGTATAATTCGAATAGAAAAAAGTCATTCGAAACTAATTGATAAGAAAATTGATAATTTTAGTCCTAGTTCTGTTTTTGCTACAGATTTGAATGGAAATCAATTGCCTGAGTTTTGGGTGGCAGGATTAGAGGGTAAAAACTATCGAATTTTTGCTTTTGAATATGTAGCTGGTAAAGTAAAATCGATTCGGTTCCCTGCTATTATGGGACGTCAACGTTTTGGTTTTGCCGGTGGAGATAGTTTGTATTTAGAAAAATCGGCTATAGTTCATTCGTTTAATTTTGAAAATGATTCCTATTCGGATATTACATCTGGTATCCGAGCTTGTTATTATAAATATGGAACGGACGGTAGTTTTGTCCTCTCTAAAACCTTAGACCTAGAAAAAGACGATGAGTAAAGTTGATTTACGTTCTCAGCAGTGGTTTGGAAAAACCGGAAAAGATGGATTTATCTACCGTGCCTGGATGAAAAACCAAGGTATTCCAGATGACTATTTTCAAGGCAAGCCGGTGATCGGCATTTGTAATACGTGGTCAGAATTAACACCATGTAATGCTCATTTCAGAGAATTAGCGGAGTTTGTCAAGAAAGGCATTATCGAGGCAGGCGGATTTCCAGTGGAGTTTCCGGTGATGTCTTTGGGAGAAACTCTGATTAAACCTACGGCGATGCTATACCGTAATTTAGCGAGTATGGACGTGGAGGAATCTATTCGGGCAAATCCGATTGATGGTGTTGTTTTAATGTGCGGGTGTGATAAAACGACTCCTTCTTTAGTGATGGGTGCCTGTAGCGTAGATTTACCTACTTTGGTTCTTTCTGGAGGCCCTATGATGAAGGGTAAATTTAAAGGAAAGGAAATTGGAACATCTGATGTATGGCGTTTTGCAGAAGCCTATAAACTAGGTGAATTAACTCAAAAAGAATTTATTGAAGCTGAGGCTTGCATGGCAAGAACCCCGGGACACTGTGCCGTAATGGGCACGGCGTCTACTATGGCTACGATGGTGGAAGCGTTGGGTTTAAGTTTACCTCAAAATGCAGCTATTCCTGCGGCCGATGTGCGTAGAAAAGTACTTGCGCAGCATTCAGGTCGTCGCATCGTGGAGATGGTGAATGAAGATTTGAAAATGTCCAAAGTCTTAACGCGTCCTGCGTTCGAAAATGCGATTCGTGTGAATGCAGCAACTGGAGGATCTACGAATTTTGTTATACACTTGACTGCTATTGCGGGTCGTTTAGGAGTGGATCTAAAGCTAGATGACTTTGATGAGTTTTCCCGTAATATTCCGCTTTTAGCGAATATTCAGCCATCAGGGGAGCATTTTATGGAAGATCTATATTATGCGGGAGGTTTACCTGCTTTGATGAATCAAATGAAGGAACATTTGCATACTTCAATACTAACAGTCAATGGTAAAACAGTGGGTGAAAATATCGACAACACACCAATTTATGATCCTAATATTATTTCTTCCTTTGAATCACCGTTCAAACCAGACTCTGGAATAGCAGTAGTAAGAGGGAACTTAGCTCCTAATGGAGCTGTTTTAAAACCATCCGCAGCATCAAAAGAATTATTTAATCACCGAGGGAAGGCAGTTGTATTTGAAAATATTGAAGATTACCACGCACGGATTGATTCCCCTGAATTAGACGTGGATGCATCTTCGGTAATGGTTTTAAAGAATGTAGGGCCTAAAGGTTATCCAGGAATGGCGGAAGTGGGTAATATGGGTATTCCTAAAAAATTATTAGAAAAAGGCGTAAAAGATATGGTGCGTATTTCTGACGGTCGAATGAGTGGAACAGGATATGGCACGGTTGTTTTACATATATCTCCTGAATCGGCGGCTGGTGGCCCCTTAAATTGGGTTCAAAATGGTGATTTTATCGCTTTAGATGTGGAAAACAGGACGATTAACTGGGAAGTTTCGGAGGACGAATTAGCCGCTAGAAAATTAGCTCATCCGCTCGAAAAGCCTAAAACCATACGTGGTTATGTGGGGCTATTTATTGATCATGTGGAGCAAGCAGATTTAGGTGCTGATTTTGACTTTTTAAAAGGAGGTTCGGGTTCTATTGTAACACGTGATTCGCACTAGATGAAGAAATACATCGTCACTGGCGCTGGCCAAGGAATCGGACATCAAATTGCCTTGCAATTGATGGAGGAAGGACATTTGGTCGTTGTTAATGATATTGATCCTTCACTTTTGTCGGGACCTTATGTTAAAGCTGGGGACGTTAGTTCACCTCAATTTATCAAAGAATTGGTAGCATTTGCTCAAACTTTACCCGGGGAATTAGCTGGTTGTGTTTGTAATGCGGGGATCACGACCTTTGGTAGTTTTTGGGATTATAGTCCTGAATCTATGAAGTCGTTACTTGACTTAAATATCCAAGGAACGTTTTTCTTAATTCAGGAAGTGGCTAAAGCTATTCGCTCGACGGGTAATTCTGGTTCCATTGTAGTTACTTCTTCTGTTACTGGGCATCAGGCACATCCCGATTTAGGAGCCTATGGAATGACGAAAGCTGCCTTAAATCAATTAGTTCAAAATTTGGTCATCGACCTATCCCCTGTTCAAATTCGTATTAATTCCGTATCTCCTGGCGCCACTATGACAGAACGCACGGAGAAAGATGCAAATTATTTGAAAGAATGGAGTCGTTTAACTCCCTTAGGTAAACCTGCAGATGTAGCCGATATAGCAGATGCAGTTTGTTTCTTTTTAAGTGATAAGGCCAAACACATTACAGGTCAAACCTTAATCGTAGATGGTGGCTGGACGAGTGTAAGTCCACCCCCGCTAGCTTAGGACCAGGCTTTCTCTAAGAAATTCAACCAGTTTGAGTGGCAAAATTTCATAATATCTTCAGTAGAAAAACCACGGTTTAGCAATAATTCAGGCAGTTTCTGTAAGTCAGCGATTGTTTCGATATCAGCCGGACATTGTTCCTTTCCAAATCCTCCATCTAAATCCGTACCTAATCCGACATGATCGGTATTTCCAGCTAAATCACAGATATGCACCAGATGGTCAATTAAGGTATGTAGGCTTACGTTCTTGTTTACTGGCGTTGATTCGCCCCTAATCCATCCTGGAACCATCATCCACGCATCCATAGGCATTCCTATTACCGCACCTCTGCTTATAATCTCTTTCAATTGTTCATCACTGAATTGCCGGTTGTGATCCACTAGGGCGCGGCAGTTTTGGTGACTCGCCCAGACAGGACCTTGGTGGTATTCCATCGCTTCCCAAAAACTATCATCGCATAAATGCGTCGCATCTAAAATGATGTTTAAATCCATCATCTTGTGCAATAAATCTTTTCCCGCCACTCCTATTCCTCCGATTGCATTTGTTCCTTGCGCGTAGCGACCCGGACCATAATGCGCAGGACCTAAAGCGCGTAAACCATAATGATAGGCTATTTCAAGGTATTCTAGGGAGACTATAGAATCAGCTCCTTCTAGACTTAGAATATAGCCAATGGTATGATTTTCAGATTCCCATTGTGTTAAGTGATCATGTAATTCAGATAGATTCCGTATGGGTCTTAAATCCCCCGTACGTTCTAAAGCCCTATAATAGGCTAATTGTCCTTGTGTTTGTGCCCAAGCTTGTTCAGGACTATTCCAGCCCGGTAAACTAGAATCTGGAGCCACATACCGTGCGATTTGTGTAGCAACCACGATTCCTACATTTCCCTTCCGCAATTCTTCTAGACAAACCGTGGCATTTCCACGATCTGGTTTATCTATTAAAGACTTTTCTCGTTCATTAATTTCCTTAATAGTAGAACGTAAATCCCGATTCCATTCGAGAGCGTTCATACTTAAGTCTAAATGGGCATCGATTAATAGCATAGTCTACGATTTCTAGCTTTGACTTCCCACCTACCTCCATCTATGACTTGTAGATGAGAATGAAGGTTTACTGTGGGACAAATGTGGTACGGAATCATTCTGACG
>CAIVPV010000345.1 GCA_903907915.1 uncultured Cytophagaceae bacterium | reverse complement strand
CAAACACCCATCTGAATTCGTTAAAGTAGGTGATGCTTTAGATGTTATTGTTATCGAACTAGACGCGAATAGCCGTCGTTTAGCTTTAGGTCACAAGCAATTAGAGGAAAACCCTTGGGATACATTTGAAAGTGTGTTCACGTTAGGTTCTACACAAAAAGCAACGATCATTTCTAAGAACGACAAGTTCGGTGTATTAGAATTGCCTTACGGTATCGAAGGACTTGCTCCTTTGAAGCAGTTAACTAAGGCAGATGAGTCAGTGGCTGAGGTAGGTGAGGCGTTAGACTTCGTGGTAACAGAATTCCACAAAGAAGAGCGTAAGATCATCTTATCTCACACACGTACCTTCACTGTAGCTACGGCTGAAGAAGTAGCGGCTGATGCTGCTGCTGCGAAACCAGAGAAGAAAAAAGCAACGAAGTCGGCGGAAAACAAGCCAGCGACTGCAACAGCTGAGAAATCGACTATGGGCGATATCGGTGCATTATCTGCTTTAAAAGAGCAAATGGAAGGCGCTGAGAGAGAACAAGCGATTAAAAAATTAGAGAAGAAATCCTCTAAAAAGGCTGAATAGTAACATTCACCTGTTCTATACGGAAAGGGGTTAGCGAAAGCTGACCCCTTTTTTTGTTTTCTACATTTTTTTTACAAACTTACATCCAATCATTAAAACCTATCTAACATGAGTAATAATTCAAGACGGAACTTCCTGCAAAAAGCCGGATTAGCCGCAGCCAGTTTCTACATTGTACCTCGCCATGTATTAGGCAAAGGTTACACTGCTCCTTCAGACAAATTAAACATCATGGGTATCGGTGGTGGCGGAAAAGGCTACAGCGATATCATGAATTCCTACAACAAAGGGGCTGAAAACATCGTGGCAATCGTCGATGTAGATGATCGCCAAATCGTTCGAATCAAGAACGATTTACCTAAAGCAAACATTTACCGCGACTTCCGTGCTGCCTTAGATAAAGAAGGTAGCAACGTAGACGCCGTTATCGTGTCTACACCGGATCATACCCACGCAACGATTGCGATGGAGGCGATGCGTCGTAAGAAACACGTATATGTTCAAAAACCATTAACGCACGATATCTACGAGGCTCGTATCCTAGGAGAGAAAGCGCGCGAGATGCAAGTGGTGACGCAAATGGGTAACCAGGGTTCATCAGGCGACGGCGTTCGTAAGATGATGGAATGGTTCGATGGCGGTGCGATCGGAAAAGTAAAAGAAGTATATGTTTGGACAAACCGTCCCGTATGGCCACAAGGAATCGCCTACCCTGCTGCTGGATCTCCAGCGCCGGCAGAGTTAGATTGGGATCTTTGGTTAGGACCTGCGAAATACAGAGAATATAACCCAGCTTTGCTTCCATTCAAATGGAGAGGTTGGTGGGATTATGGTACAGGTGCCTTAGGCGATATGGGATGTCACTTATTAGACCCTCCTTTCAAAGTGTTAGGTATCCGTGACGCGATCGACGTAGAATGTTCGGTAGGTTCTGTCTTCTTGCAAGATTGGACGCCGGAATACATTCCACAAGGATGTCCTCCTAGCTCGATGGTAACTTTACACTATGGTCCTTCGAAGAAGAATAATTCACCGGTGAAATTAACTTGGTTTGACGGAGGTCTTCGGGCGCCACATCCAGATGGAATCCCAGCTACTGAAATGATCGGGGATGCCGATGGATCAAACGGGGTAATCTTAATCGGTTCTAAAGGAATCATGACTTGCGGTACCTATGGTTTGAATCCTAAAGTATATAAAAACGGTGCACGTGTGGATGAGTCTGAACTTCCTAAAGCAAGCTTAGCGCGTGTGAAAGGTGCGGACAACGGTCACAATACACAGTGGGTAGAGGCTTGTAAGGCTGGTTTTGGCAAGATGGAAGTAAGTTCTCCATTCGATTATGCTGCGCCATTTACGGAATCTGTTTTAATGGGTAACATCGCGATTCGTACGTACATGTTACGTGAAGGTGAAGGACGCAATGCGAAATATGTGGGTCGCCAAAAACTGGAGTGGGATGCAGCTAACATGCGCATCACGAACTTCGATGCGGCGAACCAATTCGTTAGACGCGAATACCGCAACGGCTGGACCTTATAATAAGTTTTAACTTGATTTTATTGAAAAGACGGGATGCTCTCCCGTCTTTTTTTTATTTTTGTGAATGAATTTAACCGCAACCACACCTGCTTCTGAAGTCTTCGCGCAAGTCGAAGCGTATATCCTCTCTCAAGGCTATACGATTATTGACAAAGATCACAACCGCCCCTGGGGAGGTTTCTTTGTGCTAGACGAAACACAGGCGGCACAATTTGCGGCACAATTCTTTCCTCAGCTTTCGATGGATGCGATTCAGATTACCCAAAAGCTGAGCCCTAAATTTTTAGTGGTGGCTCCTTCCATGCGTTTGTCGTGGCAATACCATTTCCGCAGAGCGGAAGTTTGGACGGTGAATTCGGGCCCGGTGGGGGTTGTTATTTCAGACACGGATGAGCAATCTGCTCCAGGCGTTTATCAAGAGGGTGATTTAATCACGTTACCTAAGGGCATGCGTCACCGCTTAGTCGGTTTAGACAACTGGGGAGTCGTGACGGAGATTTGGCAACATACGGATGTGGAGCATCCATCGGATGAATCGGATATCGTCCGCTTGCAGGATGATTTTGGCCGTTAATCAGATTTAACCATTCGGTTATCTAAAAATAATACAAGAAAACTTTGTAATCTCTGAAAGTTTCCATAGTTTTGCTACCCAATAAATCAAGGGGATTAGCAAATGAAATCGCGTATTCTAGAAAAAGGAACTGAATTATTCTTTCGCTACGGTGTCAAGACCGTAACGATGGATGCAATTGCGAGCGAATTAGGCATTTCCAAAAAAACGATATATCAACATTTTCCCGATAAAGACACCATGGTGTTCGATGTCGTTAAAAGCTTCATTGAACAAGACAATGCGAAGTGGGAGGAGCTTGACAGGTTGTATTCGAACGTGATCGAAAAGATATTCAAGTCTTTCGAGATGACGAAGGATTTATTTACACAAATGAATCCTCGCCTTTTATACGAGATTCAAAAGTATTTCCCGAATGCTTATCAACTTTTCGCCGAGCATGGCGAAAAATGCATCCACGAAAACCTCATTGCTGACTTTAAGAAAGGGGCTCAATTCGGGTTTTTTAGAAATGACATCGATTTCGAACTGCTTGCCCGCTTGCGGATGGCTGAAGTTAATTTGGCATTCAATCCAGATTTTTATCCAAACAACAAATTGCCCCTATTTGAAACCCAACTCGTTCTGATGGACATTTTCATGCGGGGGATTTTGACCGAAAAAGGTTTAACACTCTACACATCTTACCAAAACAATTTAAATTTATGATCCGCCTAAGAAAAATCTATGCTGGTCTATTTTTACTAGCCTCCTTGGCAGCAAATGCACAAACCTTCAGCCTAAAACAGGCAGTGGATTATGCGATTACGCATCAGGTGCAGGTAAAAAATAGCCAAATTGACTTGCAAAATGCAAGCGCAAAGATCAATGAAATCAAAGCAATGGGATTACCGCAAGTCAACGGTTCCTTTTCCTTAACTAACAACTTGATCTTACAACGTATGTTTATCCCCGCGAAAATTTTCAATCCTGCTGCGGCGGAGGGAGAATTAATCGCAGCGAAGTTTGGTGTGGAGAATTCCGGCTTTGCAAACGTAGGATTAAGTCAATTAGTCTTTGATGGTACGTATTTATTAGGCTTAAAAGCCTCTTCGGTTTACAAGGACTTGTCGGTGAAATCCTTAACACAGTCAAAGCAACAAGTGGCGGAGAATGTGACGAAGGCGTATTACGGAATTTTAGTCAATGAGAAGCGTATCGGTTTATTGCGCTTGAATGTGGCGCGTCTGGATACCCTTTTAAAAGAAACGCGTGCGTTAAATCAACAAGGTTTCGTGGAGAAGATTGATGTACAGCGTCTAGATGTGCAGGCGAACAACTTACGCACGGAGCTAGAGAACATCCATCGCTTACAAGAACTCAGCATTACCTTATTGAAGTTCCAAATGGGTTATCCGATGGAAGAGCCGATTGTTATCAGTGAGACTTTGGAAAAAGTAGAATTAACGACGTTTAATAAGAATGCCGTAGGCGAATTTAGCTATGCAAATCGCATTGAATATTCCATCTTACAAACACAGGAAAGCTTAGCTGAATTAGATTTGAAGAGTATTAAGTCAGGTTATTTGCCTCGATTAATGTTAAATGCGAACTACGGATATAATGCGGGGGCGAATGCTTTTAGTGATTTGATGTCCAAACAATGGTTCGATAATTCGGCCATCACGATGTCTTTGCAAATCCCCATTTTTGACGGGTACTCGAAGAAATACAAGGCGGTTCAATCGGCTAACAACTTACAAAAGGTGCGCCAGTCTTATGGCTTGTTAAAGTCGTCCATCGACATGCAACGCTCACAGGCGAGCATTACGTTGAAGAACGCTTTGGAATCCATGAAAGAACAAAAGGCGAATCTAGATTTAGCGAATGAGATTTCTCGTGTGACACGGGTGAAATACCAACAAGGGGTAGGATCGAACCTAGAAGTATTGAACGCAGAGTCATCGATCAAAGAATCACAAGCGAATTATTTTACCGCATTATACAATGCGTTGATTGCCAAAGTAGAAGTAGAAAAAGCAAACGGTACACTATACATAGACTAACAGAAACATGAAAAAAATAGCCATCCTCCTAAGTGGAATCATTTTATTCGCGGCCTGCGGATCAAAAGACAAGAAGCAAGAATTAGCTGACTTAAAAAGTCAGGAAAAAGAAATACAGGCGAAAATCGCTGCTTTAGAAAAAGAGGTGGGTAAGCCTTCGGATCAAGCGACTGCCAAAATAATCGCCGTAAGCGTGAGCCCTTTAGTGGCTCAAAACTTCCAGCACTTCGTAGAGGCGCAAGGAAATGTCGTGGCTGAAAACACGGTTTTAGTTAGCCCACAAACGGGTGGTGTGATTTTGACTTTGCCAGTTGTGGCGGGGCAATCGGTATCGAAAGGGCAGTTGATTGCCACTTTAGATAATAATATCTTAAAAGAATCAGTAGAAGAGGTTCGCCAACAATTGTCTTTAGCTAAGACGATCTTTACTAAGCAGAAAGCGCTTTGGGATCAACAAATCGGTACGGAAGTGCAGTTTTTGAGTGCGAAGTCGAACATGGAGTCTTTAGAGAAAAGAATCATCACCTTGAAAGCGCAATTAGGTCTTTCTCGCGTAACGGCTCCGATCTCAGGAACGATTGAATTAGTTCGCCAAAAAGCGGGTGAAATGGGCGCTCCAGGCGTTCCTATCGTTCAAATCGTCAACTTAGGCAATTTGAAAATCTCCGCTAAAATCGCTGATTCTTATGTAGGAACGGTGAAACAAGGCGATGAGATCAGCATCAAATTCCCCGATTTAAACAAGGAATTAAAGGCGCGCATCTCATTAGTTTCTAAAATTGTCAACCCTTTAACGCGTACGTTTGATATCGAAGCACGCATCCCGAACGCAGGTGGCGATTTAAAGCCAAACTTATTAGCGGTGATCAACATCAACGATACTTCGAAGAAAAACGCGATCGTGATCAGCGAAAACATCATCCAAAAAACCGAAAAAGGGGATTTAGTGTATGTGGCGGTAGAAGAGAATGGCAAAAAAGTAGCCCGCGCACGTCAAGTGACCATCGGTTTAACGTATAACGGTCAGGCAGAGATCACAAGCGGTCTTAAAGCTGGCGAATCAATCATTATTCAAGGATTTCAAGATTTAGTGGATGGTACAGCCATCTCGTTCTAAGTAGAAAATGGAAAAAAATAGCAAAAATGAGCAATTGCCAGAAGGCAAAGGCTTAATATATAACATGGTGGGCTGGTTAGCCCAAAACCGTACGACAGTTTACATCTTCACCTTCATCATTTTTGTGGCGGGGATGGGAATCTATTCGAAACTTCCTAAGGAGCAATTCCCGGACATCGTGGTGCCTCAAATGGTTATCCAAACGGTCTACGCTGGAACGACTCCATCAGACATCGAGAACACGATCAATAAACCGATCGAAAAGCAAATCAAATCCATCACGGGTGTAAAGCGCGTCAAATCAAACGCTTTACAAGATATTTCCGTGATCATCGTCGAATTTAATACCGATGTCACTGTGCCTGTTGCTAAACAGCGGACGCAAGATGCGGTGGATAAAGCGATCGCTGATTTGCCCAAAGATTTAACCCGCGAGCCTTCCGTTGCTGAGGTCAACTTCTCGGAATTCCCCATCATGAACATCAACATCGCCGGCGATTATCCGCTCGATAAGTTGAAGAAATATGCGGAGGATTTACAAGATGAGATCGAGGGGATGCCGGAAATTAACCGCGTAGACATCATCGGAGCTTTGAAGAGAGAGATCCAAATCAACCTGGATTTGTATAAGATGCAGAGTTATGGTTTGACATTCTATGACATACAATCAGCCGTACAAGGCGAAAACGTGAATATCTCAGGTGGTGATTTAGCCGTGGATGGGGTGCGTCGTTCACTTCGTGTGACGGGAGAATTCAAGAATATCGATCAATTAGCGAACCTAATGGTCGGTTCTT
>CAIVPV010000344.1 GCA_903907915.1 uncultured Cytophagaceae bacterium | reverse complement strand
GTTGAACGTCTTTATGGCCGTTCCTACCATCTATTATAAGTTGATTACGCATTGGGAATCGTTGTCTGAGGTGGACCAAAAAGAGATGACCCACATCCTATCCAAATTCAGACTCATGATCTCGGGATCTGCCGCGCTGCCCGTCTCAGTGATGGAGCGCTGGATGACGATTAGTGAACATAGCCTTTTGGAGCGTTATGGCATGACCGAAATCGGGATGGCCCTGAGTAATCCCTACGACGGTCCGCGCGTTCCGGGTCACGTGGGATATCCGCTGCCGGGCGTTCAAGTGCGTTTAGCAGATGAGGAGGATAACGTCATTCCGGGTTCAGAGATAGGGGAGATTCAGGTCAAAGGTGCTAACGTCTTTTCTGAATACTGGCAAAAACCGGAGTCCACTGCGGAGTCATTTACACCAGATGGCTTCTTCAAAACCGGGGACATCGCAACGATGGACGAGCTGGGAGGCTACCGGATTTTGGGCCGAAACTCCGTCGACATCATTAAGTCAGGGGGCTACAAAATTTCCGCTTTGGAAATCGAAGAAGTCCTTCGCACTTACCCTGGAATCGAGGATTGCTGCGTGGTAGGAGTCGAAAATGACGAATGGGGCGAGCTCGTAAGCGCCGCCATCGTCTGCAAAGATGACTTCGACACGAAAGCTTTAAATGCCTGGATGCGCGAGCAAATGCCTGCTTATAAAACACCTCGGGCTTACCACCGTTTGGAAGAATTGCCTCGAAACGCGATGGGAAAAGTCACAAAGAAAGACGTCGTTAACTTAATCAAAAACTAATATGCTATTACGCGGAGTTGCCTTATTAGCCGCCTGTTTTGTTGCAGGCCAAATCCTAGGGGAAACCCTCGGTCGTTTCTTGGGCATCCAAGCAAACGTAGGAGGTGTCGGATTTGCGATGCTTTTCCTTATTTTATCCCAAAACGAACTCGAAAAACGCGGCCTCTTCCACCTCGAAATGGGCGAAGGCGTCCACTTTTGGTCCAAAATGTACATCCCCATCATCGTGGCCATGTCATCCGTCCAAAACGTCCGCGTCGCCTTCTCTAACGGCCTACTCGCCCTTTTGGCAGGCATCATCCCCGTCATCGCCTGCCTCGCCCTCATGCCCCTTTTATCTAAACTAGCGCCCAAAGACTAATGGAATACATCATCACCTTCCTCGACAAAAACGGCCTAGTCTTCGCATTTCTAGTTACGGGCCTTATCATGTATTTTTCCGAGTGGATCTCCAAAACCCTCACCCGCAACAAAATCCCAGGCTCCGCCATCTCCATCTTTATGGGTTTGGTTTTAGCCTATTTTGCTGGCCTTGAAACTCTGGGCAAAAAAGGCATCGCCGACCTTCCCGGTTTCTCCGGTTTTGAATTGATGGGAGGCCCCATGTTCCGCGACTTCGCCATCGTCTCTACCGCCATGGGCGCCAGCTTTGCCATCATCAAAAAGACGGGTCCTGTCGGAATTTTGTCCCTATTCTTAGGGGTCATCATCTCCTTTTTATCGGGTGTCATTATTGCCTATGCCTTAGGAATCACAGATGCCGAAAGCCTCACCACCATCGGTGCCGGTGCATGCACTTTCGTAGTAGGGCCTGTGACTGGAACTGCTTTAGGAGCGAGTTCGGATATCATCGCCATCAGCATCGCCGCAGGCGTAGTAAAATCTATTTTGGTAACTATCGGAACCCCTTTAATAGCACCCTACATCAGTTTGAAGACGCCACAATCGGCGATGATTTTTGGCGGACTCATGGGAACCACCAGCGGCACTGCTGCTGGTCTTGCTGCTACAGATCCTAAACTAGTACCTTATGGTGCGATGACCGCTACGTTCTATACTGGCTTGGGATGTTTGCTGTGTCCGTCAGTGTTGTATTTTATTATGCGAGCGATTCTTTAAAAAGAAAGCACAAAGCATAAAGCACAAAGAATAAAGTTGGAGTCCCTGAAGGGGATAAGTATAGTGATTGAATGGTAAATGTCTTTTCTGGACTCTTTGACTAAGCCGCAGGCGACTAAATCGCGGAGCGATGATATAAATAAATCTAGATCAAACTTTATTCTTTGTGCTTTATGCTTTGCTTTCTGGAGCTGCGTAGCAGCGACCCATTGACTAAATCGCAAAGCGATGACTTTTTGACTAAGTCACGAAGTGACGACTAAGGCGCCCCGCGCCGACTTACCCCATAAAAAAAGGGCGACAGAAACTGCCACCCAATCTTTATTCTTTATGCTTTGTGCTTTTATGCTTTTAATTTTTCGCAAAGCGAAAAATTAAAGGTTTCTCTTCTTCAACTCACTAACCGCAAATTCAGCTGCACGAGCTGTCATCGCCATGTAAGTTAAGGAAGGATTCAC
>CAIVPV010000343.1 GCA_903907915.1 uncultured Cytophagaceae bacterium | reverse complement strand
CTGAAATCAAACGGCGATGTCGTTCTATCTTGGGTAGAGAAATCAGCCAATGGGGTTTTGTTCTTTCGAAAAGTCAATCAGGGGCCTGCTGAGCAGGTCCCTATTGATAAAAAAGCGTCAACGCATGCAGAGGGGATGCCTAAACTGGCCTATAAAGCGGATGGCACGTGTATCCTTTTATATGAGATGAATCGCCCTACAGCAGCCTCTCGATTTAATGGGGATTTGCTGTATGCGATGGAGGTGAATGGGGTATGGCAAAAACCACAACACATTCACAAAGATACCGCGGCAGGACTGAGCCACTCGTTTGGAAAGATCATTTCTCTGCCGAATGGTCAGGTGGGCGCGTATTGGTTAGATGTGAAAGTAGGGCCAAAAGGCCGGACGCTCGTTACGGCTTCTACTGCGCTTGGTTTAGGTTTTGGGGACATGAAAATTCTCGACAAACAAACCTGCGAATGTTGCCGGATCGATGCCTTAGCTGATACAAAAGGAAATGTTGATGTGATTTACCGCGATCTGAACGATAAAGGAGAACGCGATATGGGTTACATTCATTCTAATGATTTTGGCAAAACCTATTCAGAATCAGTGCCCTTGTATGAAGATCACTGGAAAGTAAATGCGTGTCCTCACGCAGGACCGTCTTTAGTTCGTGGGTCAAAAGGCTTGGAAGCCGCTTGGTATACCGGTGCAGAGGGTTCTTCTGGCGTAAAATGGGCGTATCAAGGATCTAAAAAGATGATTCTCCATTTACCTGGTGATAAAATCAGGATGCCTCAGTTAGCCTCGAATCCGAAAGGTGAAACGGCACTCGTTTTCGCCGAAATCAAGCAAGATGGCGATCGTTATTACAAGCAAATTGGCTTCGTCGTAAAGGATTTGTCTGGAAAACTGACCAAATCCTATGTTTCAGACCCTGCCTTTGATTGCTCTTATCCAGCGATTATTTGGGGTGGAAAATCCTGGATCATTGCTTACGAGGCGGTTAAGGAGGAGGTAAATCAAGTGGTTCAAGTTATTTCAAAATAAACATATGAGAGTCTTAATCGTATTATTTCTATTCATTCATTCTTTTTTGTTACAGGCACAAAAGGATACGACAAAGTTAAACGTGGCCATTTTCTTGTATCCAGGAGTAGAGCTGTTGGATTTTGCGGGTCCATTGGAAGTGCTTGCTAATGCAAAAGATATGCAGGTTTTTACCGTTGCAGCAGATACAGGGAAGCTTTATTCCATGCGTAAATCGCTTACTATACTTCCTGATTATAACTTCAAAACAGTTCCCAAAGTAGATATATTAGTCATTCCTGGTGCAGGCGAATTTTTAATGACGGCAGTCAATAAGTCCGAGAATATTGCTTGGATTAATTCAGTCTATGCTACGTCTAAAATGGCTATGTCGATTTGTACCGGTGCCGCTTTTTTTGCCAAAGCGGGAATCTTAGATGGGAAAAAAGCGACTACGCACTGGGGTGCAACCCATATGTTGCAGGAGTATGCTCCTAAATCTACTATTCTAGACAATGCTCGGTATGTATTGGATGGGAAGTTACTAACAACCGCAGGTGTTTCTGCAGGCCTGGATGGAGCCTTGTTTTTAGTCAATGAGTTGCGAGGTTCTGCAGAAGCGCAGAAAATTGCAAGAGCGATCGAATATGATAAATGGGATCCATCTGCCGGGTTTATTGTAGGGAAATCGATAGCTAAGGTTAGTCCAAAATCACATAAGGTCTTAGATCCTATTTGTAAAATGAAATTAACACCTGAAGATATTTTCATCACCAAGGTATATGGAAATCAATCAGTTTCTTTTTGCTCTGCACATTGCCAAGAAATGTATGAGGCAGACTTAAAATCAAAAAAGTAGTAATTGGCCGATTTTCTATCCATTTAAGTTATTTGTTCTAGGTCCGTTGCTATCTTTGATTCCATGAGGAAATCCAGGTGGATATTTTTGATTTTTTGTTTTGCATTTCATTTGAAAGCGCAGCAGGTCTCTTTTGACCAAATCACCAATCTCCCCGTTTCTGGATTAAAGAATCCTTGGGCGGGCGGAATTAATTCGGTGCAATTTTTTCCCATTGACCTCGATGGCGACGCGCGGGAAGACCTCGTTGTTTTTGATCGAAGCGCTCAGCACCTAAAGACCTTTTTACGGAATGCTACGGGAGGATTTACTTATGCACCAGCCTATCAAACGCGTTTTCCTTTAGTTGAAAACTGGATGAATCTGTTGGATTATGATGGGGATGGCGACAAGGATCTTTTTACTTCAACGCCCGGCGGGATTCAAGTCTATCCTAACGTGGGCAATAATTTCCCTAAATCACTCGGTACTCTAAAATCGACTGGACTCAATGGATTAATTAATATCTATGTCAGCACCTCGGATATTCCAGCTATTGCAGATGTGGATGGAGATGGAGATATGGATGTGCTCGCCTTTGAATCTGCGGGCCACTTTATCACCTATTACGAAAATATAGGGGACTTGAAGTATGCGACGAAGTCCTTGAATTGGGGGAATTTCTTTCTGAATGATTGCCAAGATATAACTTTTGGGCTAATTCCGGAATCTGTTTTAATTACGCAATCGACTGCGGCGGTGCAACATGCGGGTAGTACGCTTGCGCTTTGGGATCCGGACAAAAATGGAGTGTATGACTTGATTATAGGACATGTGAATTGCTCGCGCTTTATCTACCTGCGCAACGAAGGGACTCGTTCGAAACCGAAATTCCGTACTGCCGATTATAATTTTCCTGCTGGAGCACCACATGCTGTTTCGTCTCTTGCCAGCGGATCGCCCATCGATTTGGATGGTGATGGAGCATTGGATTTGATCGCGTCGTCTCATTTGCCGGATCTAAATCCATCCTTAGAAACGGCATCTTATTACCGGTCGGAAAACGGACAATTGATATTAAAAACGAAAGCCTTTTTGCAAGAAGAGATGATCGATGTGGGTGATAATGCCTCGCCGGTTTTCTTTGATGTGGAGGGGGATGGCGACCTGGATTTATTGATAGGAAGTAGCAGTGTGACCTTATATGAAAATGTTAGTGGGGCTCTTAGCCTGAAATCACGTGATTTTTTGCCTTTAACTGGAGCGCTGAATATTCAGCTTCAAGTCGTGAATGGTCGATTGATGCTGTATTATTTGAAAGGCTCCGCGGTGTATTACCGTGAATATAAGTCAGGCGCCCTAAGCGATGAAAAGCCGTTGAATGTTGTGAGTCTCCGCGAAACGCCACGGCTATATGACGTGAATCAGGATGGCTCGCTCGAACTCGTGGTCTTGGATTATTTAGGAGGCACACGGGTGTATGATTGGTCGGATTTGGCCAAACCTTATCAACGACAGGAAACTTTATTTCGGGGTATCGCCTATGCGGATATCACGGGAGATGGTAATTTTGAACAAATTAGTTTGGACGCGTCAGGATACCTATATGTATCTGGATTAGGCTTAGAAGTACAACGTTTGCCTTTTAATTTTGGCCAAAACGCCCAAATCTCCATCGCCGATTTCAATCGTGACGGTAAAGTCGATATTGTCGTCGGATTAGCCTCCGGCGGGGTTCAATTAGTGCAGAATGCTAGCGAGATACTGATTCCATCGGATGAATTATATGTTTGGCCTAATCCAGCCTCTTCAGTAGTAAATATAAGAGTTAAATCGGCGGGCACTTTACACTGGTTTGATCTTTCTGGACGTGAATTAGGTTCGCCTATCTCCGTAAATGCCGGAGAAACTTTACGCATCCCAGCGCCACTTATGGGGGCAGGGAATTATATTTTGCGCTACGAATCTGCGTCTGGATCGGTAGCTAAGAAAGTGTTGATACAACCTTAAAATGAAACATTTTTGCCACTTATTTGTTTAACAAACATGAAAAATACCCTGCTTCTACTGCTTTTTTCTTTTTCGGTTTTGGGCCAAAATTCAGGCCGTATCTCTGGAAAAATCATTGATCAACTTACGCAAAAACCCGTATCTGGAGTTTCCGTTACGCTAGATGGCGCCACAAAGGGCACCACGGCTGACGAAAAAGGAACATTTCGATTAACGGGTTTGGCCCTAAAAACATACAACATCTCCTTCTCCGCGGTAGGCTACGAGAAATACACGGCCTTCAATGTCATCATCAATGCGGGTAACGAAAATTACTTGAACATAGAGTTATTGCCATCAAATCAACAATTAACTGAAGTAGTGGTGACCCAAAACCGCCGCACCGCAAAAGCCGCCACTCTAGAGTCGCCCTTAAGTGTTCAGCGTTTGACCTCAGAAGAAATCAAAAGTAACCCGGGTGGAAATTTTGACGTCAGCAAAGTAATCCAAACCTTACCCGGCGTAGGCGGAGGCCCACAAGGCGGAGGCTTCAGAAATGACATCATCATCCGTGGCGGAGGCCCGAACGAAAATGTCTATTACCTAGACGGAATCGAAATCCCTGTCTTAAATCACTTTCAAACACAAGGCAGCAGCGGAGGCCCGCAAGGAATGCTAAATGTGTCTTTCATTGAAGATGTGAAACTGAGTTCCTCTGCTTTCGACGCCCGTTACGATAATGCCTTAAGCTCTGTTTTCCAGTTCAAACAACGCACCGGAAACCCGAATAAATTTCAAGGTAATGCCCGTCTAAGTGCGACGGAGTTTGCTTTAACCACAGAAGGCCCACTTTCAAAATCTGGAAAGACCACATTTTTAGCCTCGGTTCGCCGCTCGTATTTGCAATTCCTTTTTCAAGCTTTAGATATCCCGATTCGCCCCAATTTCTGGGATGCTCAGTTTAAAATCACCAAGCAGATTAACTCCACTACCACACTTTCGCTGATGGGTTTAGGCGCGATTGATGACTTCTCTTTTGGGACACTTAAAAAAGTAACACCCGAGAAATTATATGTCTATAATTCGAATCCGCTAGTTAATCAATGGAATTATACGCTGGGAATGTCATTAAAAAAATTGTTGGATAATGGCTATGTGAATGTGGCGCTTTCCCGAAATGTGTTTGACAATAATTTCTTGCGCTATGAAGACAATTTAAAGAAGGATCCGTCGCAATTGAACTTTGATTATTCGTCCCGCGAAACGGAAAATAAGTTGCGTATCGATGTGAATAAGAACACGAATGGCTGGAAGATTAATTATGGCCTCTCCACTCAATTCGTTGAATATGCGAACAGCACCTACCAAGTTTTGAGTAATACGTTCGCAAGCCCTGCTGTTCGTCTGTCCAATCCGATTACGAAAATTTCGTATACGAGCGCATTGAATTCCCTATGGAAATACGGGGCTTTTGCCCAGGTTTCGAAGACCTTTTTTGACTCCAAATTAGGTCTAAGCGCAGGCCTTCGGACGGACATGAACAGTTTCACAACGACGGGTTCGGATCCAATGGAAACCATCTCTCCTCGCGTTTCTTTAAGTTATGTACTCTCTGATAAATTAACGGCAAATGCTTCGGTGGGTCGTTATTTCAAGTTAGCGCCGTATACAATATTAGGGTACACTTCGTCGTCATTTCCGTATCCGACGTTTTCGAGTTTCGCCATTGTGACACCTCAGCTGGTAAACCAAGATGCGAAATACCAACAAAGTGATCATTATGTAGCAGGCCTGGAATACTTACACGACGAATCTTTGCGTTTCACGGCGGAAGCCTTCGTGAAAGAATATGCGAATGTGCCTATTTCAAATGCTAAGGGGATATCTTTGGCGAATTTAGGTGGTGATTTTAATATTCTTGGTAACGAAGATGTAACCACAACCGGAAAAGGTCGCGCCTATGGTTTCGAATTTTTTGCCCAAAAGAAATTAACCGATAAATTCTTCGGAATTCTTTCCTATACCTTTTACCGAAGCATGTACGGCGGATTTGATGATAAACTCATCGCCTCTAACTGGGATAACCAACATTTATTAAGTGTGACTTGGGGCTATAAATTCCCACGCAACTGGGAGCTAGGTCTTAGATTCCGCTACCAAGGGGGAGCACCCTATTCGCCGTATGACGAAGCAACATCTAAGTCAAGTTATTTGACTTTAGGCCAAGGCACGTTCGATTATTCCCGTTTGAATACCCAACGCCTTCCTAACTTCAATTCAAGTGATGTTCGGATCGATAAGAAATACAACTTGAAGAAAACGACCATCGATTTGTTCCTCGACGTGACCAACTGGTACATCGCGGTGAATCCTGGAATCCCTACTTACACTTTCAAGCGTTTAGAGGATAATTCAGCCTTTGCGACGACGAATGGTTTATCGATTGCGAAAGACGGCAGCAATGCCATTCCTACCCAATTCTTAAATGACAAGGCGCAGGTTACGCCTACGATTGGATTTATTGTGGAGTTTTAAGACTATTTAGCGCTTGGCTTTCAGCGCTTTAGCAAATTCCAAAGCATAAGGGCCGTCACCATGGATACACCAGGTGTCGGCCTTTATTTTTTCCACCTGATCTAAAACATCTTGTATTTCTGTGAAACAGGCTCCCGGCTGACTACGCGGAGTTAAAGAACCATCGCTTTCATAGCGGCGATCTGCGAAAGCTTCGTCTGCTGTTTTTAGACCCATTGTCTGCGCGACCTCGATAGACAGACTGCCTTTTAGTCCGAATAAAATCAAACTGGGGTCGATATCCTTCACCGCTTTCGCGATTGCTCGCGCTACTTCTGCATTTTTCGCGGAAGTATTATACAAGGCACCATGAGGTTTTACGTGGTTTAACGTACCTCCTGCGGTTTTTACGATTTGATTTAGTATTTCGATCTGCTTTTTCACCAATAGATAGATTTCCTCTGGACTCAGTTCTATCTCTTTTCTCCCAAAATTCTCTCGATCTAGATAGGACGGATGCGCTCCCATTTTTACGCCGTGGCGAATGCATAAGGCCACCGTCTCGCGCATAGTAAAAGCATCGCCAGCATGAAATCCGCAGGCAATATTTGCTTCATCGATGTAGGGCATAAGTACGGCATCATTTCCAATGCCTTCGCCCAAGTCGCAGTTGATTTGCATAGAGGGGTATCTAAAAAAAAGCCTGTGTTTCCACAAGCTCGTTTATTTAAAATTCCGGTAGGACTAGCCTAAGATGATGTCTTTTTTCATGAGATGGGTTTTTAAATACTGTTAAACCTTCGTTAAAGGTACTCATTAATTTATCAATTGATCTAAACTACTATACTTTTAATTCCACACTATTTCCAGATAAAAATTTACCTGAACTAATTCGATCTTTACTAGGGTAATCTTGTACAAAAACCTTGTTGAAGCCGGATAAGGCATGTTTTGCAATAATCGTTAATCGAATAAAGGACGATTCATCTAACCAGGTTTCTTCTAAAGGTTCAATTGTTCGAATACGGACTGCGTGCAAAGAAAATTGATCCGTATCTCTTTCGCGTGGGACATAAGCGATAAAATTGTCTTTTAGCTTAATATCTCGCCCTTGTAGGTTGCTGCCATTGAAGGTCCCCACCGGTTTATAGAAGGTAAGTTCAATGTGCACATCGAATATTTCTGAGTTCGTTAAGTTAACAAACTTGAAAAGATAGTTTTGTTCCCCATTAAATCGGATTCTGCTGATTTGGTTCGAAATGAGAATTTTAGGTTTCTTGTTGAGTAAAAAGAAGACTAAAAAGAGGTAAGATGACAGGAGTCCTGCTGCGATACTTAAGATAAAATTCATAGTGGTTATTTTTTCAAAGGTATTTCTATTTCACCTTCATTCAATCTCTCACTTTCATTTTATCAACATCATGATATTCAACAAAAAAGCCGGTGTAAAACCGGCTTCCTTATTTTGTTATTCTTCTATAAAAGGATAATTTTCCTCAACATACACATCTTTGTAAGCCTCTGATTTATCTGGGAATGGAGATACCTCTGCGAAATCAACAGATTCTTGAACTTGAACCTTGATTTTTGCATCGATCTCGTCTAATTCTGCTTGCGTTAAGATGTTGTGTTCTAAGATCGTGTACTTCACCTGTTCGATTGGGTCGCGGTCTTTGTAAGCCTCTACCTCTTCTTTTGAACGGTATTTTTGGGGATCTGACATCGAGTGACCTCTATAACGGTAGGTTCTAAATTCTAAGAAAGTAGGACCTTCACCTGCACGAGCACGAGCTGCTGCGCGAGAAACTGCCTCGTGGACTGCTTCTACATTCATTGCGTCTACTGGCTCAGAAGGCATATCGTATGCTTCACCTATTTTATATAATTCAGTTACGTTGGATGTACGCGCTACGGAAGTTCCCATCGCATAACCGTTGTTTTCTACGACGAAAATCGCAGGTAATTTCCAAATCATCGCCATGTTAAATGCCTCGTGTAAAGCACCTTGACGAACGGCACCATCACCAAAATAGGTGATAGAAACGTTACCTGTTTTTTTGTATTTCTCGGCGAAGGCAAGGCCAGCTCCTAAGGGGATTTGGGCCCCTACGATACCATGTCCTCCTACAAAACCTACTTCTTTATCGAAGATGTGCATCGAGCCACCTTTCCCTTTAGAAGCGCCGGTGATTTTACCGTATAATTCCGCCATAATCGCGTTAGGAGAGGTTCCTAAGGCCAAAGGGATACCATGGTCACGGTAAGCTGTGATGTATTTATCGCCTTCAATTAGGGCAGATTTAGCACCAGAAGAACAAGCCTCTTGTCCAATATATAAGTGACAGAACCCTTTAATTTTCTGCATTCCGTACAATTGACCGCATTTTTCTTCGAATTTGCGTTGTAATTGCATGGATTCGTACCAATACTTGTACGTCTCTTTAGAATACTTGGGTGCGTCTGCGTTTTTCTTTGCCATCTTCTTGATAGAATAATTTTTAAGCGGAAAGCCGGCATTAATTCCAGGCTATATGCCTGCAAAATTAGTACAAAATCTTTATTTTTACACGCTTTTAATCGCATTCCTACATCTATGCATCTCAAATCTCTTCAGGTCAATCAGTTTAAATCCTATGAGGAGGCTAGATTTAGCTTTATTTCGGAGATAAACTGTATTGTGGGGGAGAATGGAATTGGTAAAACGAATCTCTTAGACGCGATCCATTTCCTCTCGATGACGAAAAGTGCGCGTGGAATTTCGGATCAGCTATGCGTGAAACATACGCAGGATTTTTTCCGGGTGCAGGGAGATTTTGTCGATACCCAGGATCGCGAAACCCAGATTACTTGTTTGTTTCAGAAGGGGGCCAAAAAGCAATTTCTCCGCGATGACAAACCCTATCCCCGTTTAGCAGACCACATTGGCCACTTTCCAGTCGTTTTAATGGATCCACACGACACCGATTTAGTGCGCGAGGGAAGTGAGGAACGCCGCCGTTTCTTTGACGGGATGATGTCCCAGCTCGACCGTAACTTCTTAGACCAATTATTACGTTATAACCGCATCGTTCAGCAACGCAACGTATTATTAAAGCAATTTGCAGAACGTGGCCAGGTCGATCGCCTACATTTAGATAGTTACCACCCTCCCTTAGTTGAACTAGGAGAATCGCTAGCAAAGTCGCGAAGGGAATTCCTGGAGGTCTTTTTGCCTAGTTTTACCTTTCATTATTCCAAACTTTCAGACGACCGCGAGGACGTCGATATTCAGCTCGAAACTACTTTCGAAGCAGGGAGCTTTGACGCGGCGCTGCGCGCCGCGGAACCGCTGGATTTGTCCGCGCAGCGGACATCCATCGGAATTCATCGAGATGAATTTGATTTTAAAATCAATGACTACTCCTTGCGCAAATTTGGCTCCCAAGGCCAACAAAAATCCTTCGTCGTCGCGCTAAAACTAGCGCAATTCGACTCCCTCGTAGCCGCCAAACCTCGCAAACCACTCTTACTCCTCGACGACATCTTCGACAAACTAGACGACCGCCGCATCCAGCGTTTGGTCCAAATGATGGCCGAAGAACACTTTGGCCAAGTCTTTATTACCGACGCTAGACCGGAGAGGACGAAGAAATTGCTAAAGGATTTGAAGGGGAATATTCATTATATCTCTTTGTAGGGAAGCCTTCTAAAAATGGTGAATGGTAAATGGTGAATGGTAAATGAGTCCGGAGGGAATATTCTATCAATTTTTTCTGGTTTCTTTTGGATACCGACATAAGCTTTCCCTATTTTTGTAATCTTTCAAAATATGCTGTAAATTCAAAATGTGATTGTTCTTTTCTTATCATTTCTGGGGATTCTTTTAAGTCTGATAATTCTTCGATTTAATCCGAGGAATCGGTTTTTAGCGTTCTTCTATTTTTTGAATAGTTTTTATGGCGCTTTTTCTGTGGCTCTTTTTTATTTTAAGATCCCACTTGTTTCAGTTATACTTTTCGTTCACACCTTTCCTCTGTTTTATCTATTAGGCCCTAGTATCTATTTCTATTTTAGAATGGAACTAACCCAATCATCTAAATGGGAAAAGTATGATTGGGTTCATTTTGTGCCATTTTTTCTATGCCTCATTTGTATAATACCCTACTTTTTTCAGCCGATTGAATTTAAATATCAATTTGTGGAATATTTTCATTCATTTAGGTATTTGGAAGTAGAACGCACAAATATTTTACCTATCGGGATTAAGTATTTTCTTGCTCTTAAGAGTGTTATTCTTTTAGGGTATCTACTGTATTTGGCAATCTGGTATTATAAATTAAAAAAGAAGTTAAATGCTCAGTCGAAAAAAGTAGTAAATGGAGTTTGGTTAACTTTTTTAATTACATCCTTATTATTGACTAATTTTTTAATAACCATTTTCACGTTCCATAGCCTGAACTCATTATTGCACGGAGGAGTAATTTCACCTTATCCTATCTTAATTTTTGGTTCTGTTTTAGGCACCTTACTTTATGTAAGTATATCTTTCTTCCCAAATGTCCTCTATTTCGAAGTGAAAAAACGTACTGAACCTAAGAATATAGTAAGCCCTGAAGAATTAAAAATTTCACATGTTGAACAGGCGATTCAGGTTTATATAGATGGCGAAGCATACCTTTCTTCAGATTTCAATAAGCCTAAGATTATGTCAGATTTGAAAATTTCCGACCGCTTATTTACCTTTTATTTTAATGAATATTTAGGCAGTTCATTTACACAATGGAGATCAGATCTTCGCATAGATTATTCTTACGAATTACTAAAAAAGGGGTATCTATATAATCATACTATCGAAAGTCTTGCGCAAAAGGTAGGTTTCCAAAGTCGCAATAAATTCACAGAAGCTTTTAAAAAGCGCATAGGAATAAACCCGTCAGAGGTCAATAAATAATTGATTTGCGCCTTTGTAATTTTAAGGGGCAACGCTTATTTACCATTTAATCAACCTTTAGTTTTGCTTTTTTACATTGTTTAAACATTAACTAAGTCGTTTAAACAAGAGTCTTTTGAATTTATTCAAGGTTACCCTTTTCTTGCTATTTTGTGCTTTTGAATCGTTTAGTCAACAGATTAAGTTAAGCCAAGGCCTATCCATCACTACCTATGATTACAAAAATAATCTAGGGGAGTCTATTACCTCCTTGAAATCAGGTTCAGGAATTGCTTTCCAAATCTCTGTTCACAAACCGAGACTCGTTGATTTAGCGAAATTTCAAGTTTCCCAAAAACCCTTTGCCATCTACCTTAGTAAAAACAAACTCATGGCTAAAGCCCTGAGTTATATGAATTACGATCTGGGTGCCCAATTCAGTCAACTCAATGCGGTAGGGGATATTAATCCTACAGCTTTCTCTTACCAAACAGATTTTTTAGGTGTCTTTGGAAAACTAGGTGTTCGCGTTCCGCTTCCTTATCAAGTCGCCATTAATCTTCAAGGAATTCTAAGCGTTAATAAAATTGTTCATGGCAATCAGCTATTAGGCAACCGGTATTTAGACCTAACCATCGACCCACAGTTTTCTGGAATGAAAATCATCGCCGGTTTTGGTTTTGAAATAGAAAAAAGTTTCACGGATAAACTTGTAGGGCATTTCTCTTATCAGAAAGGCCAAACAATGGGCGTGTCTCCCGTGAATAATTCCACACTCAATTTTGCTCCGGCCATTTTCTCTGTGGGTTTAAGAATTAACAAGTAGGGCCTAATCTATGAAAAGACTTTTACTCGTTCTAGTATTATTTTTAAGTTCCTTAGCTGGTTTTTCACAATCCAGCAAAAGGACTTTGAATTACCAGGCGGTAATCGTAGACCCTCGTGCAAAAGATATTCCAGGAACTAGTTTAAGTAATCAACCTTATTCAAACGGCAAACTGTGCCTTCGATTCTCTTTTTATAATCCTAAAAATCAATTAGAGTATGAGGAGATTCAAGAAGACTCAACGGACAGCTATGGCTTAGTGGATTTATCCATTGGTTTAGGAACTCCACCTGCTAATTACAGTGGGACAAATCCACCTCTTTACAGGACATTTGATACCATCTTTTGGTCAGAAGAGACAAAAACATTAAAAGTAGCGATTAGTTTAGATGGCTGTAAAACCTTTACAGATGTAAGTTCCCAACTATTAAGTTACACACCGTACGCTTTTTATGCAGATAATGTTAATTACAAAAACGTACAGGGTGCACCCACAAAATTATCACAATTCCTAAATGATAAACAGTATATAACATTAAATGATTTGGATACATTAATATCCAAAGTGGCCATTTTAAATCAAGTAGTTTTAGAAAATACGGCAAAAATTAATGTCAATACAGCGGATATTTTATTGCGCGCGCCTCTTGCATCCCCTGCTTTGACCGGTACACCTACTGCTCCAACCCCAGCAAACGGAACGAATACGAATCAAATTGCTACTACTGCTTATGTGACTTCTATGCTGGGTGTCGCTACTGCTTATCCTGATGCAGGAAGTGGAGTAAAAGGGAAAATTAGCTTATCGGGAGATCTGGGTGGAAGTGCGGATTCTCCAACGGTTAATACGGTAGGGGGCGTTTCTTCCTCTACAATTAAAACTTTACCCACTGCCGTGGCCTCTAATACGGCGAGCATAACCACATTGGAATCTCGCCTAAATTCATCCAACGCGGGTTTAACATCAAACATAGCTTCTAATACAGCTAGTATTACAGCTTTAGAAGAAAAAGTTCAATCCAATACTACGAGTATAACTTCTCAAGGTGCAACTATTGCAACAAATACGATTGGAATAAATGCGAATGTGACAGCGATTGCAGCAGAGGCTTTGGCAGCTAGGGCCGCAGAAAATGCATTGGATACTAAGATTGGGTCTAATACAACGAGTATAACTGTTGAGATTACTAGGGCGACTGCAGCTGAATTAGTACTTCGAAATGATGTGGCATCAAATACGTCAAGCATTACGGTTTTGGAAGGGAAAGTTGCATCCAATACCGCTAGTATTACTGCATTAGATTCTCGAATAACCTCAAATACAGCAAACCTCGCCTCTGACGTGGCAGCTGTTGCTGCAAGTATCGCTGCGGAATCTGCCACTGCGCGCGCCGCTGAATTAACATTACGAAATGATTTGTCAGGACTTGATTCGAGAGTAGTTGCTCAGGCAACGACCATTTCAAATTTAGGTGATAAAGTCAATTCGAATACATTGAGCATCACAACTTTAGAAGCGAAAGTGGCTTCGAATTCGGCTAGCATTACAGTAAATACGAATTCGATTGCAGGACTTGATACTAGGGTAACTTCTAACACGGCGAGTATTACGGCTGAGACAACTAGGGCAACAGCGGCTGAGATAGTATTACGAAATGATATTGCTTCTAACACGGCAAGTATAACAGCTGAGACCACTAGAGCAACAGCAGCCGAGTTGGTTCTTCGAAATGATATTGCATCCAATACGGCAAGTATAACGGCTGAGACCACTAGAGCCACTGCTGCAGAATTAGTTCTTCGCAATGACATTGCATCAAATACTGCTAGCATTACTGCCGAGACCACT
>CAIVPV010000342.1 GCA_903907915.1 uncultured Cytophagaceae bacterium | reverse complement strand
TAGCTCTGAACGGTGCTCAGTGTAAAAAGCCCCCAGTTCAGCAACTGTCCATACGCTAAGTGCCACTTTATTGATCCTTCATTAACCGGTTTTGGTCTTACAGAGCCAACCGTCGCTGCCTCTATCCCCTACTACGAATCCCAGTCTAGATTGTCGCGGGAAGGGGACAAAACGGACATTCTAATCGTTCTTAGGAATCCAAGGCGATCTGTTCAAGGATCAAATTTCGGTGCACCTGCAAATCTTTGCCGGTGCGGTTTTGTTCAATCTTTGACCATGTAAGAAAGTCTGCAAAAGCATGGCCTCTCGGATCACCAAGGATTCCTTTCCTTATGCTTCCAAGGGATTCCCTGTAAAAGGTAAGCGATTCATTCAGTAACAGGCAGTCGTATTTGGTCAAAATACGTAACCAAGTCGCGTAATCCTCAACCGCCCGAACATTATGGCTCGTAGCATAACTAAATTCCTCTGATAGAACTTTTCTCTTTACGAGTACAGAACTATTTATAATAAAATTTGACTGTACAGCTCTCGCAAAACTTAAACGTGGTGGTAAAGAATCAAATACATTTCCAACTTCATCCGCTCCAAGCAATTTTACAGCATTTGTCGCTATGAATACAGCATCCATTTCTTTGGCAGCTTGCAATTGTTTTGAGATTTTTTCTTGGTTCCAATAATCATCTGAATCCAAAAAGGCGATCCAATCTGCATCTGAATTGTTGACTCCTGCCTCTCTGCATAGCCCGGGTAGTCCCGAATGGCCGTTAAAATAGAAGCGAATCTTGGAGTTTGATCCCCATCTTTCTGATAATTTCTTTTGAATTTCCTTGGAACTTCCATCATCTATAATAATTATTGAGGAGATACCAGCATCTTGATTCAAACAAGAATCTATCGCGATGCATAGGTTCTCATATTCATTGTAATTGGGAATAATCACATCGACGGTCTCTCGCATTGAGTTAAATCAACCTATCTGTCCTGGAACCTAAAATATTCAATGGTTTCTTTAATGCCTAAAGTCAAATCAACTTTTGGTTCCCAGTTTAGTAATTTCATTGCTCGTGAAATATCAGGAGTTCTCTGTCTAGGGTCGTCGGTTGGCAAAGGAAGAAAGTCAATTTTTGACTTAGAGTCTGTAAGTTCAATAACCAAATTGGCTAACTCGAGCATATTTATGTTCTGCGGATTCCCCAAATTCATAGGTAGATAGGAATCCTCTCCTTCATACTCAAAGAGTTTCACCAGTCCCTCGATCAAATCATCGACGAAACAAAAGCTCCTGGTTTGCGTCCCATCACCGTAAATTGTCAAATCTTCATCACGTAGTGCTTGAGTTATAAAGTTACTCACTACTCTTCCGTCATTTTTATGTAAACCGGGACCATAGGTATTGAAAATCCTTGCAATTCTAGTATCCACTTCATATTGAAGATGATAATCGACAAACATAGTTTCGGCCGCTCGCTTACCTTCGTCATAGCACGACCGAATTCCCACTGGGTTTACTCTTCCCCAATAGGTTTCTTCTTGTGGAGAGATTTCTGGATCTCCATAAATCTCACTTGTAGAAGATTGAAGAATACGGATGTTTGAAGTTCTTGCTAACTCCAATAAATTGCCAACGCCAATTACGCTACTCCTCATCGTTTGCACAGGGTTGCTTTGATACTGCTTAGGAGATGCTGGACAAGCTAAGTTGTATATGGCATCAACAGATACACTTATTTGATTGCAGATATCCTGGGAAATGACTCTGATTTGTTTCGTAAAATTGGACAGATTTTTCAATTGACCTGATGAAAAATCGTCAATAACGATAATTTCATGCTCGTCGATTATCTTTTTGATTAGATTTTGGCCGATGAAACCTGCGCCCCCCGTGACTAAAATTTTCAATTCATACCTAGTTTTGTTTAGTTCCGACAATTACTACATATGTAAAAGCATCCCGGGGCGAAAATGAAAATCTATCT
>CAIVPV010000341.1 GCA_903907915.1 uncultured Cytophagaceae bacterium | reverse complement strand
CGGTGAATAGTCACCCGCTTAGATTGAGCTTCGTAAGGATTCGCTTGCGTGAGGTGTGTTAATAAAAGTAAAAGCAGAGGGAATAATTTTTTCATAGTTTAGTGTTGAGAATCTAAAAATAAGAATAAATCGGGTCAGGAGGGTATAAACTATATAAAATTGTCTTTCTATCTTACAAGATAATTCTAAACCTAGTATATGAAAATTTTTCGGCTTCTTCCGATACTACTTCTATTGTGTTCATCCAGCTTAATTGCCCAAAATAAAGTTAAAATTCAAGGGGAGGTCAACGTTCCTTTTTCGAGCATTCGCCTGTTTAAAGGTGCGGCGCTTGTGACCGGAACGATTGGGAATGATAAGGGTAAATTTAGCGTAGAAATAGCTCCGGGTGTTTATGATTTGTTGATCGAAAGCATTGGTTATGAGCCTCTTAAAATGGCTAATCAGTCATTTATGTCCTCTGTTAATTTAGGGACAATTTCCGTTAAAGAAAGTAATCAGACCTTAAATGAGGTAGTCGTTAAGGGCCAAAAAGCCTCGATGGAACTAAACTTAGATAAGCGAATATTTAATGTAGGAACAGATTTAGCAAATAAAGGAGCGACGGCTGCGGAGATTTTGGGCAATCTACCTTCCATACAAGTAGATCCAGAAGGAGCGATTAAACTGCGTGGAAGTGAAAATGTCCGTATTTTGATCGATGGCAAACCATCTACTTTAGCGGGAATAAATGGTTCATCCGGCTTGCAATCCTTGCAAGGAAATTTGATCGATAAAGTAGAAATCATTACGAATCCATCCGCTCGCTATGAGGCAGAGGGAATGGCCGGTATAATCAATATCGTATTAAAGAAAAACCAAAACCAAGGGTTTAATGGGGCAATCGAAACGACGACTGGATATCCAGAGAATTTTGGGGGTACGGCCATCGTCAATTACCGAAAGAACAAATTCAATTTCTTTGTCAATTATGGGGTATTCTATCGAAGGACACCAGGTAGAAACACTATTTACCAGGAAGTCTACACAGGAAAACAAACTAATTTCTTAGAACAACGTTCCTCCAATAATGTTACCGGTTTAGTCAATAATGTACGCGGTGGAGCCGATTATTTCTTCAATGATAAAACCATTTTAACGGCTTCCTATATCTACCGACGTACCGATGTGCGACGTATCACAGACTTTTACTACCTAGACTACCGGGGTAATTTATCTAATCTCTATAGTGATACCTATCGACAACAAGACGAGAAGGAGGCAGAACCTAATGGAGAGTATGCCTTAACTTTTAAGAAAAATTTTGCGAAAAAAGGGCAGGAATTTACAGCTGATTTGCGCTATTTAGACTATTGGGAACGTTCTGATCAATTATATACCCAAAATGGGAAAAAACCTGACGGAACAGCCATTAATGAGCTTAATAAGGTGCAAAAAGCCTTAAATGACGAGTTTGAGCGCCAATGGATCTTACAAGCAGATTATGTAAATCCGATAGGTAAAGATGCGAAGATAGAAATGGGACTACGGACAAGTTTTCGTGATATGATTAATGATTACATCGTAACAGAAAAACAAGCAAATGGGGAATTTACCATCCTGCCTAACCTTCGAAATATATTTAATTATAAGGAAAATATCTCGGCTGCCTATTTTATTTTTGGAAGTAAAATGCAGAAATTCTCTTATCAATTTGGGCTAAGAGCGGAGACGACAGATATACAAACTGAACTGCAGCTGACCAGGGAGAAAAACCCTAGAAACTATGCGAATTTGTTTCCAAGCGCACATTTTACCTATACCATCACACCTGACAATTCTTTTCAATTGAGCTATTCTAGGCGGGTGAGACGTCCTACCTATAATGATTTGTCTCCTTTTGTCACACTATCAGATAACCGAAATTTCTTCTCAGGTAATCCAAATTTGAATCCAGAATTCACTAATTCATTTGACCTAGGGCATTTAAAATATTTCGATAAAGGGAGTATTAGTTCCTCAATATATTATCGCCAAACTTTTGGCAAAATCGATCGATTTAGAACCGTGGATAGCTTAGGTTTTTCTAGAACTTTACCCGCTAAT
>CAIVPV010000340.1 GCA_903907915.1 uncultured Cytophagaceae bacterium | reverse complement strand
GAAACGGTTAAAATCACTTGCGTTGTAGATGGGAGAGTAGAGAGTAGAGAGCAGAAATTAGAAACTATCTCATCTACCGTCGATAATCGTTTTTCGAAACGCTCTGCTGGCATTTTATGACAGTTCGCCACGGTTTTATTTAGATATTTGTCAAAATAACTAAAGGAAGTTCCCCAGGTGATAATTACGAAGTCTGCAGAGCGAGTGAATGCTGAAACTTCGGATGCCACAGAACGGATATCATCCAGTAATTCTACCTGCGTTATAGCCGTAAAATTCGAGTGATAATCCGGATGCAAAAAATACCCACTATGCTCATATAAATCCTCGGAAACCTCCCCTGATAAAGCCCGAGAAATAGCAAATGGATGAAATAAAGTGCCAAAAGGCTGCGTCATTACCTCTAGTGGTAATTTACTTAATCGTGCACCCATCGAGGCCGAAAAACAGGAGCCCATACTCAGCACCTGACTCCTGTGATTCAAGAGCGAAGGTGCTGGCGGAATGGGAAATGAAGTCGTTAATTGCATTACTTTACAGAGGCTGACCAAGCATTCATTTTGGTCTCCAAAACATCTAAAGGCATGTTTCCATCCTTCAATAATTCGTCATGGAAATCAGATAATTTAAATTTAGGGCCCATTTCTTTCGTTAAACGCTCACGAATCTCCCGGATTTTCAAAGCACCTATTTTATAGCTCAAAGCCTGTGCAGGAATCGCCATATAACGTTCGATTTCAGCAATGGTACCTTCTTCGCTTAAAGGTTCGTTGTCCATCATGTATTGGATCGCTTCTTCTCTGGTCATATTCTTTGTGTGCATTCCCGTATCTACCACGAGTCTGATCGCGCGGTGAATTTCGTCTCCTAAAGCACCCATGTATTGGTATGGATCGGTATAAAGACCTAATTCTTTGCCTAAACTCTCCGTGTAAAGCGCCCATCCTTCCGCATAAGCCGAGTTGCCACCGAAGCGACGGAACTTAGGTAAATCACTGTTTTCTTGCTGCAAACTCACTTGGTAATGATGTCCTGGGATTGCTTCGTGCAAGAATAAGCTTTCCATTCCGGATGTTGTGTTGAATTTTTTGGCGTCCAAAATAGGCACATAAAAAATACCCGGACGCGTTCCATCTTCTGAACCTTGAAAATATTCGGCAGAAGCAGAGGCAGCTCGGAAGGCTTCGGTTTGGCGAATCTCAAACGGCGTCTTCGGAACGCGACCAAACATCGTTTTCAATGACGGTTCCATCTTTTTGTGAATCGTATGAAAAGCAGCTAATACCTCCGCCGGTGTCTTGTATGGATAGAATTTAGGGTCGGTCTTCATGTGGTTGAAGAATTCTGCCAACGTTCCTTTAAAGCCCACCGCATCTTTCGTTTTCTCCATTTCCGTACGGATGCGCTTAACTTCGCTTAGGCCGGTTTGGTAGATTTCGTCAGCCGGTTTATCCGTGGTAGTAAGTACTCGGATTAAATATTGGTAATAAGCAGCGCCATTTTTCAAAGCACCGATGCCAGAGCTTGAACGTGCTTTAGGCAGGTATTCGTTTTGTAAAAATGTCGCTAGACGTGCATAGGCAGGCAAAATCTCCTTTTGAATCGTAGCAGTATATTCCGCTGTAAAACGTTGTTTATCTGCCTCAGAAAAGTCTGCAGGGAATTGCTTCAATGGACCATAGAAAGTGGATTCTTTTACATCTTTCACTGCGAAAGAAGTAAATTGAGGGATCATTTTGGCTACCAAAGCCTTAGGCAACACATAATCCTGCTTCATTCCTCTTCGGAAATAAACGATCGAAGAGTCAAAATAAGCGACTCCTTTTTTCATGCGCTTTCCCCAATCCTCATAATCTTTTACCGTCTTAAACGGTTGCATCACTTGTCCTGAACCTAATTGTGCGAACGTCAAATGAAATCCATAGAATTGGTTCAACGGTGTTAGATTTTCGGGATATGTCAAGCCCTCTAATCCTAGTTTAATATCACGCGTCAATAAATCATAAGTGATTTGATCGTTCGGATTCAAGTTTTCCCTATGTAAAGCAGCTAAGGACTGTTGGTATTTTTCTAAAATTGATTTAACTAAAGTGCGGTGGCTATCGGTAAAATCAATGTTTAATTGATCATTATAGCGATTATCACCATTAGATGTAGCAGAAACAGGATTGAGTTTTAATTGCTCTTCATAGTAATCTCCCACGATTTTGGCTAATTCTGAAGAGGGTTGGTCTGACTTTTTACAAGAGAAAAAGGACAAAAGAAGGCATAGGTAGAGTAGTTTTTTCATCGTTTAATTGCTGATTTTAGGGGCAATTTACGTAAATTGGTCATTGCATTTATACTTAGTAGTAAAATTATACATTAAACAATTTGTTATGTCAGGAGTGGGAGCGGAGCGCGCGCGATTGCAATTAAGAAACGATAATAAGGGCTGGAAAAAATGGGGGCCTTATTTGACAGAACGTCAATGGGGTACGGTGAGAGAGGATTATTCTGCTCATGGAAATGCGTGGGGTACGATTACGCATGACATGGCTCGTTCTAAAGCTTATCGCTGGGGCGAAGAGGGAATCGGGGGTATTTCGGATAATAAACAACACGTTTGCTTTGCTTTTTCTTTTTGGAACCACCGGGATCATATCTTGAAGGAGCGATTTTTTGGTCTAACTGGGGCTGAATCTAATCACGGAGAAGACGTAAAAGAACTCTATTATTACCAGGATTCGACGCCTACGCATTCCTACCAAAGGATGCTGTATAAGTATCCTCATCAGACTTTTCCTTACCAAAAACTCATCGATGAATCCCAAAAGCGTAACCGGAAAGAGCCGGAATACGAGCTGTTAGATACCGGGATTTTTGACAATAATGAATACTTCGATATTTCCATCGAATATGCGAAAGCAGACGAACAGGATATTTTAATTAAAGTGACCGTAGAAAATCGCTCGAAAGTAGCGGCGCCCATCACGGTTTTACCTACCATTTGGTACCGAAATACCTGGTGCTGGGGCTATGAGAAGTATAATTACAAGCCACTTTTAACGGGGGTAGGAAACTCCTTCATCGAGGTAGATCACCGCGTGGTGGGTCGTTTTAAATTATACGCTGAGGAAGCAGATGAATTCCTTTTTTGCGATAATGAGACCAATTTTCAGCGTTTACATAATTCCGCTAATAATTCTCATTTTACGAAGGACGGGATAAATGAGTACATTGTAAATAAAAATAAACATGCGGTAAATCCGAACCACATCGGGACTAAAGCCGCGGTGAAATTCACGGATAAGATACCGGGGGGAGGCAAGAAAGTATATCGTTTGCGTTTGAGTAATGTGACGCAGCGGGAGCCATTTGCAGATTTTGATAAGATATTCGAAGACCGAATCATCGATGCCGATCAATTCTATGCGGAATTGCAAAAAGGTATTGAGGAAGAGAATTTACGTTCCTTGCAGCGCCAGGCTTATGCGGGAATGTTATGGACTAAACAATGGTATTATTATAACGTATTCGAGTGGATTAAGGGCGATCCGTCTATGCCGAAGCCAGATGCGAGTCGTAAAAATGGCCGAAATAGTACGTGGAGGCACATGTCTGCGGCAAATATTTTGTCTATGCCGGATAAGTGGGAGTACCCTTGGTTTGCGGCTTGGGATTTAGCTTTTCATACTTTGCCTTTGGCCAGATTAGATCCTGATTTTGCCAAAAGACAGCTAGCCGTTATCCTCCGCGAATATTACATGCACCCGAATGGCCAAATTCCGGCCTACGAATGGTCCTTCTCCGACGTTAATCCACCTGTGCACGCCTGGGCAACCTGGAAAGTGTATGAAATAGACAAGGAGATGAATGGCGGGAAAGGCGATGTGGTCTTTTTGGAACGTATTTTCCATAAATTATTACTCAATTTCACTTGGTGGGTAAACCTGAAAGATGAGGGAGGGAATAATATTTTTGGAGGTGGATTCCTAGGAATGGATAATATCGGGGTGTTCGATCGCTCCGCACAATTACCTACCGGCGGTCACCTAGAACAAGCCGATGGAACGGGTTGGATGGCAATGTACAGCTTGAATATGCTGCGTATTGCCTGCGAAATCGCGATCGAAAATCCCGTTTACCAAGATATGGCTTCGAAATTCTTTGAGCATTTCTTGCATATCGCTGGGGCGATGCAATCGATCGGAGGGGATAAGTTAGATCTTTGGGATGAAGACGATCAATTCTATTATGACATGTTACATAAAGAAGATGGATCAGCCGAATTATTAAAAGTGCGTTCGATGGTGGGCTTGATTCCACTTTTCGCAGTGGAAACGCTGACATCTGAGATGCTAGAGAAATTACCAGCCTTTAAACGCAGGGTGGAATGGGTATTAGCAAACCGTCCCGACTTAGCGGGTTTAATTTCCCGCTGGTATGAACCGGGCAAAGGGGAGACACGTTTGCTTTCGATCTTGCGGGGTCATAGAATGAAGATGATCATGAAACGGATGTTTGATGAGACGGAATTCTTATCGGATTACGGTATTCGTTCTTTGTCTAAATACCATAAAGATAACCCGTATAAATTTAATTACGAGGGAGGCACTTTGCAGGTTGATTATACGCCGGCAGAGTCTACGGGCGATATGTTTGGGGGGAATTCAAACTGGCGTGGGCCGATATGGTTCCCGATGAACTACTTGATTTTGGACTCCTTATCTAAGTTCTCCGACTATTATGGAACCGATTACGAGGTAGAATTCCCAACGAATTCAGGCGAAATGATGAATATCAAAGACGCTGCGCGCGGGGTATCCGAACGTTTATTAGCTATGTTCGTGCCAGGTAAAGACGGCAAAATTCCGATGTATGGCGAATACAACAAATTCCAAGATCCCCATTTTAAAGACTCACACCTCTTCTTCGAATATTTCGATGGAGACACAGGAAAAGGATTAGGCGCAAACCACCAAACGGGTTGGACAGGCTTAATCTCCGAAATAATCAGACAATTACATGGCAAAAACTAGTCCAGAAGAAAACTTTGCGGCCTTAGGCCTTGTGCTTCCACCGGCTCCCAAACCTTTAGGAGTTTACAAACCAGGTTTACAGGTAGATCACTTCTATTATGTTTCTGGCCATGGTACGGTGCAAACAGATGGATCTTTGATCATCGGTCGAATCGGTGCGGATCTCGATATCGAGGAAGGGAAATTAGCGGCACGTCAGGTGGGTTTGGCTATTTTGGCGACCTTAAAAGCACAATTAGGATCGCTGAATCGCATCAAACGCGTGATTAAAGTCCTAGGCATGGTCAATGCGACGGAGGATTTTTTGCGTCATCCTTATGTCATTAACGGGTGTAGTGAATTGTTCGCCCAGGTTTGGGGAGAAGAAAATGGCATAGGCGTTCGCTCCGCCGTGGGAATGGGAACTTTGCCCGATAATATTCCGGTAGAAATCGAAGCAGTTTTCGAGCTAAACGATTAAACAGAGATGTTTAACATGGCTTTCAGAGCTTTATAGGCAGGAACGCGTATTTCTTCGGCTAAATGAATTTCCGGCAGCTCATAATACAAGGCATTGTATAATTTCTCCAATGTATTCATCTTCATGTACGGACATTCGCTGCAAGCGCAGGTATTTTGTTCATTAGCTGGCGCTGGAATCAAGTGCTTGTGCGGAACAGATTGCTTCATCTTGTGTAAGATACCCGCCTCCGTCGCCACAATAAAAGTCGAATTAGGCGATGTTTCCACGAATTTCAATAGGGCCGTCGTCGAGCCTACATAATCCGCTTCTTTCAAAATTACTTCCTTGCATTCCGGGTGAGCAATCAAAAGTGCCTCCGGATATTCTTGCTTTAAAACGGCTAATTTCTCTAAGGATATGTCGATATGCACCATGCAGGCACCTTCCCAAAGAATCAATTCCCGTCCTGTCTTATGCGCCACATATCGGCCTAAATTCGCATCTGGGGCGAAAATAATTTCGCGATCAGCTGGAATGGATTCCACGATTTGAACCGCATTCGAAGAGGTACAAATGATGTCCGTCATCGCTTTAATGTCTGCAGAGCAATTGATATAGGAAACGACAATTGCGTTCGGGTGTTTCGCTTTTAAAGCGGCAAATTCTGCTACGGGAACGGAGTCAGCCAGCGAGCAACCCGCATTAAAATCGGGTACTACCACTTTCTTCGTCGGATTCAATATTTTAGCCGTTTCACCCATGAAATGAACGCCACAAAAGACGATCAAATCCGCCTCCGTATTTTCCGCAGCTTGGGATAAACCCAAACTATCGCCTACATAATCAGCTAGTTCTTGAATTTCACCATCCACATAATAGTGCGCTAAAATCACCGCATTTTTCTCCTTCTTCAATCGTTGGATTTCAGTGATTAATTCCACGCCCTTAGGCGTAGATCGGGCAATATAGCCCACAGAGATTGCTTCTTCGATTAAATTCATTTCGCTTTTAGGCTTAAATCTAAACTCTTTACCTGGTGGGTTAAAGCCCCCACGGATATGTAATCTACCCCGGTTTCGCCATAGGCGCGGAGTGTTTTTTCTGTGATTCCACCTGACGCTTCTGTCGCGAAACGTCCATCAATTTTTCTAATTGCATCGCGGAGGCGATCGGGTGTAAAATTATCTAACATAATGCGTTTTACCCCACCTATCGCTAGCACTTCGTCTAATTCTGTTTCATTTCTCACCTCAATCATCACATCGAGCGGTTTAGCTAAGGTTTGGTTATAGCTAAATGCTTTGTCCAAAGCCTGCTTAATTCCTCCCGCAAAATCCACGTGATTATCTTTAATCAAAATCATATCAAACAATCCGTAGCGGTGATTAACAGCTCC
This sequence comes from uncultured Cytophagaceae bacterium, assembly GCA_903907915.1. Lineage (GTDB taxonomy): Bacteria > Bacteroidota > Bacteroidia > Cytophagales > Spirosomataceae > Aquirufa. The sequence goes on along the minus strand of CAIVPV010000340.1, from coordinate 16,536 downwards.
ACCGATCTGACAAGCCCATTTTTCCGCTAAGCGAAAATTAGGCGTGGTCTTACGAGTATCTAATAATTTAGCTCTGGTCCCTTCCAGGATGTTCACTAATGATCGCGTATAAGTTGCAATCCCGGACATGCGTTGCATACAATTAAGGACCAAACGTTCCGCTTTCAATATGGATTGCGAAGAACCGCTTACTTCTAAAACGACTTGACCAGGCTCGATCCAAGAACCATCTTTTATGAACACTTTTACTTGTAATGCCGAATCTACCTCTTTGAAAATAGCCAACGATAATTCCACGCCAGCCAGTACTCCTCTATCTTTTACCTTCAATTCCGCAGTTCCTTTTGCGTCTACCGGAACAGTGGAAAGAGAGGTATGGTCACCACCACCCACATCTTCCCGAAGGGCTGATTGAATGAAGGCTTGAATGTAAGAAGGCTCTTTGTAGTTAAACATGCGGGTATTTTACGACCCAAAATTACGAAAATTACCCGGAGAATTGATTTCTAAGAAAAATATCCTATTTTTGCTACCCACAATGCAAAAGAAGGTTAAAATATCTCATCTTATTCTGTTTATCCCCGTGCTATTTTGGCTGGTGGCTAAGCCTATTTCGCTGTTCGCAGTCGAGACAGGTGCAGTAAAGACGGAGAAGACTTCGAAGCAAACGATTGTAAAGGCAGAGCAGCATGTATATCAAGTCGCTACGAACCTACAACTTGATTTTCCACAAGATTGGAACTTCACAAGTCCCACAGAATTCTTTGTTGCGCGTTCATTAAGCGCGATTAAATTGCCTGCTTTCACTCATCGCACGCAATTCTTACGAATTTTATTTACTCAATTTATAGCCACTCTGGCGCCGTGAGAGGCAGTCACTAGTCGCTAGTCACTAGTTGATAGTCGCTAGTGGTCAGTCACTAGTCGATAGTCGATAGTCCGGAGGGTACATTCACCATTTACAATTTATCATTTACCATTTAATTTAAAGTTATGCGTTACAAAAGTGCCATTATTTGGCTGTCTACGATAGTATCAGCCCTATGTATATTCTTCCTATCGTTTACGTGGAAGTCTAGTCAATTAAAAGAACAAGCCATCAAGTATGCAAGCTCTGCAGATGGTAAAGTAGATGCGGCGAAGCGTTTACATTTCATTGATTCCCTTTGGAAACAACCGGTTTATATCGGATATACTTTACAAGAAGTGACTCAGTATGCTTTGCAAAAAGGTCTTGACTTAGAAGGTGGATTACACGCGGTATTAGAGGTTTCTCCAGCAGAAATCTTACGTGCACTATCAGGCAAGTCGAATGATCCAGCATTTGAGAAAGCATTAGCTGCGGCTGGCGCGGCTCAGGCTAGTTCTACGCAATCGTTTAATGAATTGTTCTATGAAGAATTCGCGAAGGCAGCTCCTAACCAAACTTTGGCATCCGTATTCGCTAATTCAGTGAACCGCGGAAAAATCTCCTCTACATCGACAGATTCACAAGTGAAGAAGGTGATTGATGCGGAAATCGACGGTGCGGTTGATCGTGTTTATAAGATCATCCAAGCGCGTATCGATAAATTCGGTGTAGCTAATCCGAACATCCAACGTCTACCAGGTACGAACCGTATTCAAGTAGAATTGCCAGGGGTGGAGAACCCAGAGCGTGCACGCAAGTTATTATCAGGTGCGGCGAAATTAGAATTCGTTGAGTGCTATGAATTGAATGAATATGGCGGAGGTTTAAATGCTTTAGGTGCTTTATTGGATAAGGAAGCGAAAGCGCCAGTGGCGGCTGCAACAGCGGCGGCTCCGGCAGCGAAGGATACGGTGGCGAATGCGTTGGCAAACAAATTAGCTGCGGCACCCGCTACGAAAGATTCAGGTAAAGCAAAAGCAGATACGTCTGCAGGTTCCGCTTTAACGAAATTATTCTTGCCTTTAGGAAATAACATCGGTGTATATGTAAAAGATACGGCTCGTGTGAACGCTTTGTTTGCTCGTGCAGAAGTGAAGGCGATGTTCCCAGCGAACTTAACGTTTGCTTGGGCAGCGAAAGGAATTCCAGCTAAGAATGGTGACGAAATTCTTTCTTTAGAGGCTTTGAAGAAAGGTGAAGGCCAATCAGCTCCTTTAGAGGGTGATGTAATCACGGATGCGGCGCAAGATTTCGATCAAGCAGGACGTGCTGAGGTAACGATGGCGATGAACGGAACAGGTGCTCGTATTTGGAAAAACTTAACAGGTGCAAACATCGGACGTCGTATCGCGATCGTGTTAGATGGGTATGTATATTCTGCTCCTGTGATTAATGGAGAGATTCCAGGTGGTCGTTCGTCGATCTCAGGTAGTTTCTCTGTAGAGGAAGCAAAAGACTTAGCGAATGTGTTGAAAGCAGGTAAATTACCAGCTCCTACACGTATTGTAGAAGATGCGTTCATCGGTCCTTCGTTAGGAGCGGAGTCAATTGATCAAGGATACATGTCGATGGGATTAGGTCTTTTACTTGTCATCATATTTATGATCGGTTATTATGGAACTCCTGGTTGGATGGCGAATCTGTCATTATTCTTTAACGTCTTCTTTATTGCAGGTGTTTTAGTCCAAATTCAAGCAGCATTAACCCTTCCTGGTATCGCCGGTATCGTGTTAACCTTAGGTATGGCAGTCGATGCGAACGTATTAATTAATGAACGTATTCGCGAGGAATTGCACAAAGGAAAAGGCTTATTAGATGCGATTAACGTAGGTTACGAGAAAGCATTGAGTGCGATTTTGGATGGTAATATTACCACGGTCTTGATCGGTGTGATCTTAATTATCTTCGGGTCAGGTTCTGTTAAAGGATTCGGGGTCACGCTTTGTATCGGATTAATTACATCCGTATTTACAGCGGTTTACATCTCTCACATCTTAATTGATTGGATGGCAAAACGTGCGATCAAAGCAGGTAAAGAAAAAGAAATGACGTTTGAGACCTTTATCTCTCGTGATCTTTTCAAAGGTATGAACTTCGATTTCATTGGAAAGCGTAAGTATTCGTACTGGTTCTCTTGGGCTTTAATTGCTATCGGTGCCATCGTGTTATTTATGCAAGGTGGATTTAACTTAGGTGTTGATTTCAAAGGTGGTCGTTCGTATGTAGTGGAATTCTCGACGCCGGTTGAATCAGGAAAAGTGAAAGAAGCTTTGGCGGATGATTTTGGTGGAAAAGGAGTGGAAGTGAAAACGTTCAATGGTCCTACGAAATTGAAAGTGACTACGTCTTATCTAGTAGAAGATGAGTCGATTACGGCTAATAATACGGTTCGTACAGCTTTAGAAACTGGATTAAAACAATTCTCAGCTCAGTCGCCTAAGATTGTTTCTACTTCTAAAGTAGGGGCAACAGTAGCCGATGATATTTTGATGCAATCTTTTGTTTCAATCTTCTATGCCCTAATTGCGATCTTTATCTACATCTTGATTCGTTTCCGTAAATGGCAATATTCATTAGGTGGTATTGTTGCCTTGATTCACGATACCTTAGTGGTATTAGGCATGGTGGGTATCGTTCGTTTGTTTGGTTTCGAATTAGAAATCGACCAAGTATTTATTGCGGCGGTATTAACGGTGATTGGTTATTCAATTAATGATACCGTGGTAGTATTTGACCGTATCCGAGAGGAGATTGGTTTAGATGCTGATCTTGGAAATAAAGAATTGATGATCAAAACAATCAATGAGTCTATTAACCACACGATGTCTCGTACGGTAATGACAGCGACTACGGTATTCTTAGTAGTTACTGTGTTATTGATTTTCGGTGGTGACGTGTTAAGAGGATTCTCTTTTGCGATGTTCGTCGGGGTTGTGTTTGGTGCTTATTCGTCTATTTTCGTGGCGGCACCTATCGTGATCGACTTCGGTACTTCGAAGAAAGTAAAGAACTAATTTTTTTGCCGGCTGATCGTTTGATTGGCCGGTTTTTTATTTTTCATCAAATAAATTACGATTATGAACAATAGTATTTGGAGAAAGAAACCCATGCATATGTTTGAGCAAGACATGCAAAAAAGCGAGCTCAAGCGTGTATTAGGTAAATGGAGTTTAACGGCCATCGGTATCGGAGCGATTATCGGCGGTGGAGTTTTCGTGTTAACTGGTACAGCAGCGCATTACCACGCGGGTCCGGCCTTAGCGCTTTCATTCGTGATCGCTGGTATTGGCTGTATTTTTGCGGCACTTTGTTATGCTGAATTTGCGGCGATGTTACCGGTAGAAGGTAGTGCCTATGCGTATGCTTACGGAACGGTAGGTGAAATATTTGCTTGGATTATTGGTTGGGGATTGATACTTGAATATGCGATGGGTGCGATGACAGTGGCCGTGAGTTGGTCGGGTTATTTTAATAAACTCCTCCATCTCTTTGGGATACATTTACCTGCGAATTTAACGAATGACCCGGTTACCTTCGGCGGAGCTTCGGTTAATTTACCGGCTTTAGTTATTGTGTGGTTTGTGACCTGGATTTTAGTGAGAGGTATCAAAGAAGCAGCGAGCGCAAACAATTTAATCGTTATTTTGAAAGTAGCGGTCATCTTGTTTGTGATTATCATGGGTGCTTTCTACATCGATGTAGCGAACTGGACTCCGTTCATTCCGGAAGAAACTTTAGTGAAACACGAAAGTGGTGAAATGCTTCCTGCTTATGGCTGGGGTGGTATCATCTCAGGTGCGTCTGCGATTTTCTTTGCTTATATTGGTTTTGACGCTGTTTCTACGCAAGCCGGGGAGGCGATTAATCCGAAGAAGGATATGCCTTTCGCGATTATTGCTTCTTTATTGATCTGTACGGTATTGTACATCGCGGTTTCTTTAGTGTTAACAGGGATGATGAATTATAAGGACATTACAGGAGATGCCTTAAAGGCGCCAGTTGCCTTTGCGTTTGATCAAGCGGGTCAGCCTTGGGCTGTATTTATCATTACCGCAGCAGCAACAGCGGGTTTATTATCTGTAATGCTGGTAATGATGTTAGGTCAAACACGTGTTTTCTTAGGTATGGCGAAAGATGGTTTATTGCCAAAATTCTTCGCAGAAGTTCACCCTACTTTAAAAACACCTTGGAAATCAACGATCCTTGTAGGAGCCGTAGTTTCTGTTGTTGCAGGATTCACCCCTATCTCTTTATTAGGTGATATGACTAGTTTCGGTACCTTATTTGCCTTCACGATGGTTTGCTTAGCGGTATGGATTCTTCGTTTCAGAGATCCTAATCGTGATCGTCCATTCAAAGTGTCTGGCTTAAACATTATCGCACCACTAGGTATTCTAGTGAACACGTTCTTGATCTTGAACTTAGGCCGCACAGCACAAATCTTTGCCATGGCTTGGTTAGTATTCGGATTAGTAGTTTACTTCTTATATGGTAGACCAAGATCATTGTTGAATACGAGAGAGTAAAGATTATAAGTTACCAATGATTATTATCTCATAATTTTCATACATTTGTAAAGGATTGGGTGTAGCCCGGTCGGTAGAAGAGTCAACGGTAATCCGTTGGCTCTTCTATTTTTTAGACTTTATTTTAATAGGATCTTTGAGAGAGATTGATGAATCTTCTCCTTGATTATTTTAAATGCAAGATTTTCACCTTCATTATTTAATGCAAATTTAGCAATTGGGTAGGCGATTAAATCCGCCAATTGAAGTCCATTATTGTTCTCTTTTTTGCTCTTGAAAGAATATTCAATTTCAAATTTTTGAATTAGTGATCTTGAGATTTTGTGCGTGCCATTAGCCATGATCTTGTTAAGGTGTGATGCTAATTGATTATCCTCTTTTTTGCCCCTTTTCTCTATAATTATTTTTAATTGATTGGGCGTGCCAGCAATTCCATTTACAATTCTGACTGTATTATCAATAATGTTTGATAGGCATAACTCATAAGGGTCACTAGATATAAGTCCATACTGTCTAATGTGGTGTTGTTTGTGTATTCCGGATGGTATGATAGTGAATACGGATTTTTTTATAAGCGAATTTAGTTCTGTGTGAAATTTTGATTTTAGCTCGATGTCTAGAAGACTTTTAAACTCTTTCGAACATTTTCTTATATCCCTAGAGTGAAATATGATATCTGAGGTATTCCAAAAATTCTTTTTAATTATTTGAACCCCGTTATGAAAAAGAGTGAATTCCTCGTCCGATATCAATACTCCACAAAGTAAAAAGATGGGGAATTTATGGTCGATAAAAGATAATCCATGATCTCCGCTTTCATCTAAATACAAGTGATATTTCATGGTTCAATTTAGCCTATTTTAAATTCACCTAATGGCGGGTTTTGAATTTTGCCAACTTGTTGATATTATTTAATAACGTTCTGCTTGCTTTTTATCTAGTAGATTTTGGCGTATTTTTGCACCTTGATTTTTTAATGAAGAACGAATGAGTCAGATTGAAACTGAAATTGCGAAACGTAGAACCTTTGGGATTATTTCTCACCCCGATGCTGGTAAGACAACATTGACGGAGAAATTGCTTCTCTTCGGTGGAGCGATCCAAACAGCCGGTGCGGTGAAATCGAATAAAATTAAGAAAGGCGCCACGTCTGACTTTATGGAGATCGAACGTCAACGTGGTATTTCGGTGGCGACTTCCGTAATGACTTTTGAGTACAATAAATTAAAGATTAATATTCTGGATACGCCGGGTCACAAGGACTTCGCAGAAGACACCTACCGTACCTTAACGGCCGTAGATTCTGTGATTTTGGTGATCGACTGCGTGAAGGGGGTGGAGGAACAAACAGAGCGTTTAATGGAGGTTTGTCGCATGCGCAAGACCCCTGTGATCATCTTTATCAATAAGATGGACCGCGAAGGCCAAAATCCTTTCGACCTGTTGGACGAATTAGAACAAAAATTGGGCATCTCGGTGCGACCTTTGACCTGGCCGATTAATATGGGCCAAAACTTCAAAGGGGTATATAATTTGATGGATAAATCGCTGAATTTATTTTCTGCGAATAAGACCAAAATCGAAAAAGAAGTAGTTGCAGTGGACATCGATTCCCCCGACTTAGATACGCGCGTGGGAGATCGTGACGCACATCAATTACGCGAAGACGTCGAATTAATCGACGGCGTGTACGAAGCATTCGATCGCAATGATTATTTATCTGGGGATATTGCTCCTGTGTTTTTTGGTTCTGCGGTGAACAATTTTGGCGTACAAGAATTATTAGACACTTTCACTCGCATCGCACCTTCTACGCAAGCCCGTGGTACCGATATTCGTATTGTGGAACCAGAAGAAAAGAAATTCACTGGATTTATCTTCAAAATACATGCGAACTTAGACCCCAAACACCGCGACAGAATCGCTTTTCTACGCATCTGTTCAGGTACTTTTAAACGCAATACCTTTTACCAGCACATCCGTTTAAAGAAAAATGTCCGTTTTGCGAATCCCTATAATTTCATGGCTCAAGATAAAGAGGTCATCGATGAAGGTTTCCCAGGCGACGTAGTCGGATTATATGATACAGGTAACTTCAAAATCGGCGATACACTTACTGAAGGCGAAGTATTGAACTACCAAGGTATCCCTTCTTTCTCTCCAGAAATATTCAAGGAGTTAATGAACCTCGATCCGATGAAGGCCAAACAGCTCGAAAAAGGTATCGACCAATTAACCGACGAAGGAGTGGCTCAACTTTTCTTGCAACCACAACTAGGAAATCGCAAGATCGTGGGTACGGTAGGGGAACTTCAATACGAAGTAATTCAATACCGTCTAGAGCATGAATATGGTGCAAAATGTCGCTTCGAAGGCATGTCAGTCACGAAAGCCTGCTGGATTACGTCCGATGACCCGAAGAAATTGCAAGAATTCGTCCGCTTAAAGGGCCAAAACATCGCCCAAGACAAAGACGGCAATTACGTGTTCTTAGCTGAATCTGACTGGATCCTTCGCATGAACCAGACGAACAATCCGGAGATTGTATTCCACTTTACGAGTGAGTTTAAATTAGCCTAATTGCGTTATTTCTGAAATAACACCAGTTGATTTATCTTTCACGATAATTTTTTTATCGCCATTCGGAAGAATTTCATCTTTGATGAGCCAATGCTTTTCATCGTATTCCTGGTAGACAGACGGTTTCGTTAGTCCCCTTTTTCCACGCCATTCCGGGAGTTGAACGGGTTCCCAAAGCTTCGTTTTGGCCGATTTATACGCTGCATCTATGATCGCATTGACGACGTAACCATCATAAAATGTTTCGCGTGGTTGGTGGCCTTTTTCATAAGCGTCAAACATGTCGTTGAACATCGTCGGGTAGCCTAATTCATGTGCTTCATCGCCCACCGGAAATTGCCAACCTACGTTCGTTTCTGCTTTTTCGGCTACATAATTATCCGTATTTCCACTCGTGAACATCTCAAATCCAGTACGCAAAAATGAATTAACCCAAATAGTCCCTTCCGTTCCCATCACCTCATCCCGTAAGTCCATTCCACCTCTAAACGTCCAGGAAACTTCAAACTGACCGATAGCCCCATTCTCGTATTTCACTAATCCAATGGCGTGATCTTCTGCGTCAATGGGTTTTACCTGGGTATCAGCCCAGCACATGACCTCCACGGGAAGCACATCTTTACCTATAAAATTACGCGCAATTTCAATGCAATGACATCCTAAATCAATCACGGCACCACCCCCAGCTTTCTCCATATCCCAAAACCAGTCAGCATGTGGGCCAGGATGAGTCTCTCGGGATTTAGCCCAAAGAATACGCCCAATGGCTCCATCTTCCACACTTTTAACCGACTTCAGGAATTTAGGTGTATAACACAAGTCTTCTAAATACCCCGCAAAAATCCCAGCTTCCTCACAAGCCAACGTCATTCGAAGTGCTTCCGCCGCCGTTCTTCCTAGCGGTTTCGTACACAGCACGGCCTTTTTATGTTTCACGCAAAGCATGACCGCTTCTTCGTGCAAATAGTTTGGTAGGGCAATAACGACAAATTCAGATTCTGCATGCGCAATGGCATCTTCCATCTCTGTGCAATAATGGGGTACTGAATAATCCTTCGCGAAGCGAGAGGCAGTGGTCTCTTTTCGGGAATAAACCACGGTGACACTATCTTTGCTTCGTCTGCCACAAAGGGACTCCGCGTAAAATCGACCAATGAAACCTCCACCCAGAATACATATTTTAGCCATTATTTGTTGATTTTTAAGGTGATCTCTTCTTCTTTAGCGAGGAAGTCAGCTCCGAGAACTGCTTTTTTACCACTCGCTAAAATTGCCTCATCCGGCACCATGCTGATAGGCGTAATACAAGATAAGTTTTTCTCCAAAAACGGTTTATTTGACGCTAAATTATAGGCTGATATAACTGACCAACGGGCATTATCAGACAAATTCGCTTCCGACCGGTGCAGCAAATTTGGATGGAAAAAAAGCACATCCCCCGCCTTTAATTCGCAATAGACCAGTTCCGAAACTTTCTCCGCCTCTTCCACAAAGGCCATGTCGGCTCCTTGTTGTTCCCCCGCAAAATGGTGTTCAATTCGCTGCATGTGATGTGTGCCTTTCAATACTTGTAGGCAGCCATTTTGGATATTCGCATCTGTCAATGCAATCATTACCGAAACCATAGACTCCGGATAAAGAAACCCATTTTTATACCAATAGCCATAATCTTGATGCCATTCCCAGGCACCGCCTACGCGCGGTTCTTTTTGCATGACTTTGGAATGAAAATGACAAACATCTCCTTCCCCTAAAAGGCTTTGCACCGAAGTAACCATGCGCCTACAGCGCGACATAAGTCCGAAAGAATCATCTCCAGCCGTAAACCAAAGCGTCAATTTTGTTTTTTTACCGTTTTGATCGTTCAGGTCAAAGGCATGATTAACCACGGATTCATCCGTCGCCACCTGAAACAATAAGTCAATTTCTTCAGGTGAAAAAAAGTGGGAAACGTGGATAAATCCATCCTGCTTATAGGCTAGGATTTGAGATTCAGTCAACATAGTCATCGGTTTTGTTGGCTGAATTTATGGATTATTTTGATAGGTTGTATCTGGGGAGATTAGAGATTATAGAGTAGAGAGTATAGATTAAAGCATAAAGTTGGAATCTCCTGCGTAGATGGATTTGTGAAATATTTATTGGCTACTTTAAAACTTACATTATCACCTGATTGCCATACAGGGATTGTCTCGTATGTAGCAGTCTAACATTATCTACGCCAGGAATCATTCTATTTTTGATTTCAAATAAAATAATAGTTACTAGTCGATTTATTTCTTCCAAACTGGGTTGTTTTCCGTCAATCCTAGGATCACCTGCAATGAATGGTAATATAAACCATTTATTCGAAGCTGAAGGACTAGATTTTACCCAATATAGCTCGCTACGTTTTATTCGATCCACCACAAATTTTAGTCCGGCAGAATCTAAATTTCCTGTATGAGTGATATGATTTACAATTCCCTTTTCATCTACATTGAATACAAAAACATTGATTGAATAAGTGGTTGTATCAATGTATCCATTTTCAACATAAGTCGCGAAACTGTTTCTGAATTCTGAATTTTTGAATTCTATTTCATTTGCTTCCTTCACTTGACCTTTACTTGTGAATAATAATGCACAAAAGATGAATGTTAATGCTGATTTAATTTTTGCAGTATGTTCCATGATTCATATTGTTTAAATAGTTTGCATAATTCGAAATTGATAAATTTATTGAATTGTGTAGAATAGAATTTGATAATATATTTTTTGTATAAAATCCGGTTGATCTTAGGCCAGAATAACTAATATTTTTAGCTTCTACTGGGGACATATGGTAAATTGAAATAAGCATTTCACTTATACCATTTGTATAATTTTCAATAATTTGATTGTGTTCTGTTAATCCATCAATATTTATATAAACGTGAAGCATTTCATGTAAAATTGTAGCAGCAATAAATTCTTTTGAAGCTTGATTAAGCGTGACAGGATTTAATGAAATAGTGTTGTCTACTGTATTTCCAAAGATTCTATTTACGATATCATATTCTAGACCATTTACCTTTGTTTTGGAATAACTTATGGGTATTTCTTTTTCATTAATTGTAAAATTCAAACCAGAATTCTCAAGACCGAACTTTCGTAAAATCTCCCCAACCCTTCCATATGCATTTCCTGCCTGTAATTCCTGAAGCACCTCTATGAAGCAAGGGTTGGTTAAGTTGTTTGTGATTTTTGAGTAGTTATAGTCAGAGAAATTCATTGGACTAGAATTTCCACCACCTCTGCCACCGCTCCCGAAATAAGGAAGATAACCTTGCGAATAATCACCCCCTCCTCCATAATGAACACCGGTCCAAGCGCTCCAATCACTACCACTTAGTTTAGGTGCAGTAACGATCACCTCATCAAGTAAGGTACCTATTTCGATATCCTTTCTCATTTCTCGAAATGACGATGAATATTTTTTGCTTGACCTTCTATTGATAATTCCATTTTTAAGCAAGATTCCACTAAGTGAATAAACTTTTAATTCTAGCCCGTTTTTGAGTGGAGAATATACTTTATAAACGGCCTCTTGCTTTCCCACCTCTTTAAAAAATACGAGTTCTTTAAAATTCACCGAGTCTTTGGCTGGCACAGAATAGGCAATTGAGCTATCGGATAATTGTAAAGTAGTCATTTTGTCCCATTGGACAGTTTCTAAGGTATTGGGATTTTTATGCAACTCATACCAGGTGGAAATGACATTGTCTGGTTCAATTATTGTTTCTTTTGTACAAGAGATGAGGAAAATTAAGCAGGCTAAAATTAGCAAGCTTAATATGCGAGTTTGATTTTTCATTATAGTGGTTTATTTATCTCAAAGGTGAGTCAATTCAACCACTATAAAAATCAGTAAACTTATAATTTGGACATGAACGTAATCATTATCAGTTTACTTATAAAAAGAGCCCTGGGTAAGGCTCTTTTAAAATTCATTTATTTATTAACTGGGTTCTCAGTTTATACTCTTCGCCAGACTTAGCGAGCCTTTTTAAAATTTCTTCAGAAGTTAAGTCTTTAAATTCAAGGCTAATCTTTGTCTTGATACGACGGAATGTTTTTACCGTATCTAACCCATTCAAAACCGGTAATTCCTTTTTCATATGATTTGTCTTGGAGTTTTAATTGGAATTTTTAGGTAACCATACGCTGAATTTACATGATTATAACCGGTAATTCTATCAGAGTTAACAATATGTTTGAAGTTCCAACTTAACAATGCATCCGCATGATAAATAGTAGCGGTAGCGATGTGAATGCAGTCATCCAAACTAGTATAGCCGACAACTTTGTGTTTAATATAACTAGAGGCTAATTCAAGGCATTCTGGAGTTACTAAAATCTTTTGTTTGAATGCAAAGGGTATTTTTTCTAATAATGCGCTAATTCGACTGGGGGCTAGAATTAATTCTTTTTCACATAAATCAGAGTAGATACAAATAATTTTACCTTTTGACACGGTGTCAAAAATTTGTTTTGTTTCTTTGGAAAATTCTGGATCAAAATACCCTCCAAATATAGAAGTGTCAAAATAGTAGCGCTGAATCATTTGAGAATTATAATGTTCAGCAATGAAATCAAATTTTAATTGGTGGGAATAGATCTAACTTATAATCTAATTCAATTATCATTCTTTTCATAAAACAGAAAATATCGAAAGCATAAAGAATAAAGTTCGAATCTCCTGCGGAGATGACCGTATGAAATATTTCGGAATGCATAAAAAATGGGGCCTAAGCCCCTTTTTTATTCCATCTTTGAACTTTGCTCTTTGAACTTTGCTCTTTTAAACCAACCCTAAATCCCCCTGAATAACCCCCACTTTCTTCTGCAATTCCGCATAAACTGCAAAGAAGTCTGCCGCAGAAGCTAAAGGAGCATTTACAGATACGTAGAATTTGATTTTAGGTTCTGTTCCAGATGGACGAGCGGAAACTTTAGATCCGTCCGCAAGAATTAATTGAATTACGTTAGAAGCTTCGATGCCTAAACCCACTTTGATAGGGGTTGTTTCGCCTGTTAATAAGTCTGTAGAAACTAAACCTTCGTAGTCTAAAACTCGTACTGGCTTAGAGCCTGCTACGGTTGCTGGGACGTTCGAGCGTAAGTTGATCATCATTTGTTTGATCTCCTCGGCGCCGGCTTTTCCTTTTTTGGTCAATGAAATAAGACCCTCGTAGTAGAAATTGTTTTCTACGTACATCTCAGCTAGGAAGTCGAAGAGCGATTTGCCCTGATCTTTCGCGTAAGCCGTTAATTCTGCGATCATCGCGCAAGAGGCCACTGCGTCCTTATCACGCACCGCATCGCCGATTAAATAGCCGTAGGACTCTTCTCCGCCGCCCAGAAACTTTTCTTTTCCTTCTAATTCGCGGATAACTTGTGCGATGTATTTGAAACCAGTTAAGGTATTATAGCAAGGCACGCCTTTCGAGGCGCACATTTTGTCGATTAAATCGGTCGTTACGATGGTCTTCGCGGCGAACTCGTTGCCCTTTAAATCCGATACTTTTAATAAGTAATAGAGGATTAGGCTGGCCATTTGGTTGCCGTTTAAGAGGGCCCATTCGCCGTCTGGGCTTTTGACTGCGGCTCCCACGCGGTCTGCGTCGGGGTCTGTGGCGATGACGAGGTCGGCATCGATTTCTTTGGCCTTATTTAATGCCAAAGTCAAGGCTTCCTTCTCCTCCGGATTCGGGTAAATCACTGTAGGGAAATTACCGTTAGGAATGGCTTGCTCTTCAACGATCGTAACCGCCTCAAAACCTAATAATTTCAAAGCCGGCGGCACTAAGGTAATTCCCGTTCCGTGAATAGGGGAGAAGACGATTTTGAGGTCTTTTTGGCGTTTAATCACCTCCGGCTGGCGGCAGTTGACTAAAATTGTTTGTAAGTATGCCTCGTCAATAGAATCATCTAATAGGTGCAATAAGGCATCATTTCCTGTAAATTTAATCTCAGAAATACTAGAAATAGCGTTCACCTCATTCACGATATTCTTATCGTGAGGCGCCACTACTTGAGATCCGTCTGACCAATAGGCCTTGTAGCCGTTGTATTCCTTCGGGTTATGTGATGCGGTGATCACGATACCTGCTTGGCAGCCTAAATGGCGAACCGTGAAGGAAAGCTGTGGTGTAGGGCGCAAAGCCGGGAATAAGTAGACTTCGATGCCATTAGCCGTGAAAATGTCCGCCGCAATTCGCGTGAATTCAGGTGAATTATTGCGAGAATCGTGCGCGATGGCTACTTTGATTTTTTGGCCTGGTAAAGACGCGTTTAAATAGTTCGCAAAGCCCTGCGTCGCAGCGCCTACTGTATATTTATTCATCCGATTCGAACCTACTCCCATCTCACCACGCATACCACCTGTGCCAAATTCAAGCGATTTGTAGAATGAATCTGTCAAAGTCGTTTGATCTCCTTTGGCGATTAAATCCTCAATCGTCGCTTTAGTGGCTGAGTCGTAGGGACCCGAAAGCCATTGGTCAATGTTCTGTTGAGTGGTTGAATCTAGTGTCATATTACACGGATATGGTGCCTGTGAAAACTTGTTTCGCTGGACCTATTAAGAAAATATTAGTAAAACCGGTGATGGCATCGCCGTCGAAATTCACGGCTAATTCACCTCCAAGTGTTTTGATTTTTACGGGTGTTTGTACGTTTTGGAAGGTTTTAGCTACTAAAGCCGCTGCCGTTACACCTGTACCACACGAATAGGTTTCATCTTCTACGCCGCGCTCATAGGTACGAACGAAGAGTGTTTGGTCATCTAATTTTTCTACAAAATTTGCATTCGTACCGTTAATGGGCTGATATGCTTCGGAATAACGAATGGATGCACCTATATTTTTGACATCGTAAAACTGTACCTGCTTCGTAAATCGCACGAAATGTGGCGAACCCGTATTCGTAAAATAATCGTCGTTATGCTGCTCGATACCAGGAACATCCATCATTTGTAGGGAAATCGTTTCTGGATTAATATAGGCCAAATGCGGGCCGTCCACCGCGATAAAATGAGCTTTATCCTTCACAAGACCTAGGTCAGATGCAAAGCGAACTAAACAACGCCCCCCATTTCCACACATCGTCCCCGGCGTTCCATCGGAATTATAATATACCATCCGGAAATCATAACCTTCTGTCTCTTGCAATAGCATCAATCCATCAGCACCTATCCCAAAACGGCGGTGGCAAAGCAAAGCTATCGCCTCCTGATTTAGGTCAAAGGTCTTTGCGCGGTCATCGACCACGATAAAATCATTTCCAGTACCTTGGTATTTATAGAATTGCATGGTGCAATTTAAGGATTTTAGGCCAAATAACGCTCGTTAATTATCCTAAGGTGATGTTTTTCATGTCCTGCAATCATCCAGGCCAAAGCACGCGCAGAAATCGACTTCCCATTTGCCTGCCCCATTTGATTCCATTGTTTGGTTGAAAAGGAATGTAAAAGCAAAGTCGTCGCTTCTCGTGTCACCTTGTATTGGCCTAAAATAGCTTTTGCGTCTTGTGTTTCATATTCTGAAGCGGCCTGGTATTCATTTTCGTCAAAGCCTGGCAAAGCGGTTTTTTCCCCTCTAGAAATCGCCAAAACCCGGTAGGAAAAGATCCGCTCCGAATCTACGATATGACCCAGTAAACCTTTCAGACTCCATTTACCTTCTGCATAGGCGAATTCAGCCTGACCTTTAGCTAAGTTTTCGAAAATGCCACAAATTTCATTGGACTGATTTCTTAACACTTCGAATAAATTTTCATCCGCCTCAAACTTCAGATATTCAGCGAAATAAGGCGCGTTAGGGTATTCGTAGCTAGCAGGTAAATGCATAATTTCTAATATTTTTACCCAAAGGTATTGTTTCAAAGCAGAAAATCCCTAATTTTGTGCCACCAATTACAAGACGGTCCGGTAGTTCAGTTGGTTAGAATACATGCCTGTCACGCATGGGGTCGCGGGTTCGAGTCCCGTCCGGACCGCCAACTTGAAAAAAGCTTCAAAGAAATTTGAGGCTTTTTTGTTTTTAAAGTGTGCTACACCACCAGTAATCCCATCTCTCGTAATTCTTCTGCCACTTCCCCTTCCCAGAAATGTTCAAAATCACCTAAGGCTGCCTTCGAATAGGATGCTTGGAATTCTACAAAGGTTCCCGTTTTTCCAGTTCCTAGTGATAATTCTGGCAATGATTTCATCAGCCAAACGCCTAGTTTTTCTGAAACCTCTAATTCTACTTCTTCTCGACCTAAACTAAATAACAGGTTTTTTTTCACCTTTGTAGGAATAGGCCCAAGCCAAATAATTTTAGCATTCGCTTTGGGAAAAACCTCTTCTTTTTTGGTTAATATGCGCGCAATGTAATTTTTCGGAATTTGTGTGCGCGGAATTTTGAAATCAAACCATTCCTGAAGCGGCATATCTAAGCCAATGCCATGCATGTAATTAAACAAGGATTTTTTTAGGCCTTCGCTAAAGCGGGCATG
>CAIVPV010000339.1 GCA_903907915.1 uncultured Cytophagaceae bacterium | reverse complement strand
AGGCTCAAGCGGCGAGCACGGCGAAGATAAAGGAGATGATTCCGCTCATGGGAAGTAATTTAGTGGCTCTTTGGGCGACTAATTTCTTGCCAGCAGAAAAGGAAATGGCCTTGTTAACCGAAGTTGCGGATCGCTTGGGTAAGGCAAGACCTGCTCATCCACAGGTGCAGCAATTCGTCAACAACCTGCAACGTTTACAGCAGGGGGTTTTTGAGGGAGCGTTAGCTCCTGAGATTAATTTGGCTACTCCTGAGGGGCCTAATTTGGCTTTGAGTTCACTTCGAGGGAAATATGTGTTGATTGATTTTTGGGCGAGTTGGTGTGGCCCTTGTCGAAGAGAAAATCCCAATGTGGTGAAGACGTATGCGGCGTATAAAGATAAAGGGTTTGAGATTTTTGGGGTGAGTTTAGATCAAGATCGGGCTGCCTGGTTAAAGGCGATCGAGACGGATAAATTAGTTTGGAAACACGTGTCGGATTTAAAATATTGGAGTTCTGCCGGCGCTCAGGCTTATCAGGTGAATTCGATTCCGCAGACTTTTCTGTTGGATAAAGAAGGACGAGTTATTGCTAAAGGTTTAAGAGGGGCGTCATTAGACCAATATTTGGCCCAATTATTTAAAGATAAATAAGATGAAAATTGCCATTATTGGTTGTGGAAATATGGGGATGGCTTTTGCTAATTCCTTCATTCAATATAATCTGGTCGCGAAGGAGGAGTTAATCTTGATCGAAAAGAATAAAGAACGCGGAGATATTTTGCAGGAGCAAAAGTCGGGGATTGTGGTCGATACCATCTCTGAAAAGGTGGCGGTGGCTGATTTAATTATTCTTTCTGTGAAACCACAGGATTATCCGTCAGTCTCAGCCGAGTTAGCCCGTTTTATTCAGCCCAGTCAAATCGTATTATCCATTATGGCAGGTATTCCGATTGCGAATATTCAGTCAAGTTTATCCCATGATTTAGTGGTTCGCGCCATGCCAAATACCCCGGCGCTTTTAGGGATGGGAATGACGGCTTTCGCAGCAGCTGCTGAGGTAGGAATGTCAGATATTCGCAAGGTGGAGAATTTAATCAATTCGACTGGCCGCGCAGTATTCTTAGAGGAGGAGAGTTTATTAGATGCGGTGACGGGTTTGAGCGGAAGTGGTCCGGCTTATTTCTTCTACCTGATTAAAGCCATGATTGATGCCGGAGTTCAAATGGGCTTTGAGCCTGCGATGGCGTCTCTTTTAGTTAAGCAGACGATGCTAGGGTCCTATCATTTAATGCAGACCAGCGATAAGACTTTGGATGAATTAATTCAAGCGGTTGCCTCTAAAGGGGGTACAACAGAAGCGGCATTAAAGACTTTCCAAGAAAACTTAGTCGCTGAAGGATTGCAAAAAGGGATCATTGCGGCGAAGGATCGCGCAAAAGAATTAGCCAATTAATTGACCGATTTCAGCTTCGTTTAAAGAACGGCTGATGAGTTCTCCATTTGGAGAATAAGAGGGATTGCTACTCGCAAACAATTGTTCCACTAAGCCAGACATTTCTTCGGAAACGAGTTTCTTCGATTGGAAGCGAATGGCGGCACGATTCGCGAGTATTCGGGCGATTTTTTCGGAGTGGTTTTGGCCTAAATCCGATGCCTCATTCTTTACTTGTTCTAATATACCCTCTAATAAATTCTGTCCATCTTCCTCACCTATTCCTGCAGGAACACCTTGAATCCAATAATTTTCCTCCGAATCCTTCGTTAGGGCAAAGCCTAAATCGGTAATGTCGACTAAAATTTCTTCTAAAAGAACGGAGTCGGCCGGATTGATGCGGAGGATTTGCGGAAACAATAATTGCTGCGATACTCCATTTTTCTTTACCAAATTCTCCGAAAACTGATCAAACAAAATACGTTGGTAGGCTTTTTTCTGATCTATCAGCAACATACCTCCAGAAAGAGTCACTACTAAATATTTGTTCAGAATTTGAATGACTTGGAAATTGCTGTGCGCTAAACTATCCGCTGCTGTCCAAGTATTTGCCTTGCTTTGAATCGTCGTTGAGGTCTCATTAAACAAATTAGCTGCTGGATCTGCGACGGACTGCCTCTCAAAAGCCTCAATATTGTCATTTAAGCCCTCGTAAAGTCTTTTCCAAGCATCTTGAACAGGACGCGGGGAATTCGCCCCAGAAAACGAAGGAATGGCGCCAGACGCCCCGCTTGGATTTCGGAAATTGACATTCGCATCAAAATCCAAAGACGGAATCAAGTGGTGTAAGCTAAGTGTCTTACGGATCGCCGCTTGTAGAATCGCATAGATAGATCGTTCGTCATCAAACTTGATCTCCGTTTTAGTTGGATGTACATTGATGTCAATATGGGATGGATCTAAGGTCAAAAAAAGTACATAGAAAGGGAATGTCCCCTCCGGAACTAATCGTTCATAGGCACTCATCACCGCATGATGCAGATATGAGCTCTTAATAAATCGATTATTGACAAAGAAGAATTGTTCTCCCCGCGTCTTTTTCGAATATTCTGGGCGACCTACATAGCCTTTAATACTCACGTAGTTGGTGTTTTCCTCGCAGGCGGCTAATTGTTCTCTATACGTTTTGCCAAATAAATCCACAATTCGCTTTCCTAGTTTTTCAACCGGAAGCGCGTAGGTCTCTTGTTCGTTTTGAACCAGAGAAAACTTGATATGGGGATTGGATAAGGCAATGCGTTGGAATTCGTCTAAAATATGACGCATTTCCACGGGATTCGACTTGAGGAAATTTCGACGAGCTGGAATATTATAGAATAGGTTTTTCACCAGGATAGAAGTCCCTTTAGGGGTCGCAACTTGTTCATTCGCCTTCTGCACCGAGGCTTCCATGCGCAATAAACTACCTAATTCGTCCTCCTCTCGCTTCGTTTTCAATTCAACCTGGGATACGGAGGCGATGGAGGCCAAAGCCTCACCTCGAAATCCCATTGTCCGAATAGCAAACAGATCTTCGGCCTTATTAATTTTCGACGTGGCATGTCGCTCAAAACACATCATCGCATCTTGCGGTGACATTCCTGCACCATCATCGATGACTTGAATACTGACTTTTCCGGCCTCTTTTACAATCAGCTGGACAAAACTAGCCCCAGCGTCAATGGAATTTTCCATTAATTCTTTCACCACAGAGGCTGGACGCTGCACTACCTCACCTGCCGCAATTTGATTTGCGATAGCATCAGGAAGCATTTTGATCAGATTGTGCATAAATCAATGGAAAAATAAGAGGACAAAGATACGGTTTTAACCAAAAAAAAGGGAATGTTGCCATTCCCTTTTTTTTAGATAGGTAAGGTTGAATTACTTCAATTCAACTTCAGCACCAGCTTCTTCTAAAGTTTTCTTCAAACCTTCAGCTTCGTCCTTAGATACACCTTCTTTTACTGCTTTAGGAGCAGCATCTACTACGTCTTTAGCTTCTTTCAAACCTAAACCAGTTAAGTCTTTCACTAATTTAACGATAGCTAATTTGTTAGGACCACAAGCCTTCAAGATTACATCGAAAGATGATTTCTCAGCAGCAGCCTCACCACCGTCAGCGCCACCAGCTGCAGGACCTGCAACCATAACAGCACCAGCAGCAGCTGGTTCGATACCGTACTCATCCTTAAGGATAGTAGCTAATTCATTTACTTCTTTTACAGTTAAGTTCACTAATTGTTCAGCGAACGCTTTTAAATCTGCCATTTTTTGAAAATTTAATTGTTATGAATTAATAATTTATTGGAGTTTTCACTCCGGTAAAACTTGTTAATAATTACGCAGGGCGCTCAGACAAAGTCTTCACGATACCAGCTAATTTCTTCTCACCGCTTACTAATGCTGAAATAACATTTTTAGCAGGCGATTGTAATAAGCCAATAACTTCGCCAATCATCTCGTTTTTCGACTTGATGTTCTCAAGGGCAACTAATTGATCTTCACCAATATAAATGCCACCTTCGATAGACGCGGCCTTGAATGCAATTTTGTTTTTTCCAGCTTCCTTACGGAAGTCTTTGATCAATTTTGCAGGTATTTTAGCATTTTCGGTTGCGAAAATGATACCAGACATTCCTGTCAAAACTTCTGCATCTAAAGAGGAATAATCCGTTCCGGTTTTAGCTAATGCCTTAGAGATTAACGTGTTTTTGAATATTTTGTATTCAACACCTCTCTGGTAACATAAGCCACGGAATTGATTTGCTTCGGCCACATTTAAACCGGCTGTACTTGCAATATAGAAGTACGGAGTTGCCGCGAACTTTTCGCTCAACTCATCAATAATCTGATTTTTTTCTTCTCTTGTCATGATTACAATCCAGCTACAGTTCCCTTATCAATAATGATACCCGGAGACATCGTTGATGATAAGTTGATCGATTTAACATAAGTTCCCTTTGCAGAAGACGGCTTTAACTTAATCAACATGTTGATTACTTCTAAAGCGTTATCTACAATTTTATCAGCTCCGAAGGACACCTTACCGATAGAGGTATGGATGATACCAGTTTTATCAACTTTAAAGTCAATTTTACCAGCTTTTACTTCGTTTACTGCTTTTCCTACTTCCAAAGTTACAGTACCTGACTTTGGATTAGGCATCAGACCGCGAGGTCCTAAAACACGTCCCAAACGGCCTAATTTTGCCATCACAGTCGGCATAGTAATGATTACGTCGATATCGGTCCAACCGCTCTCGATTTTTGCAATGTAATCATCTAATCCAACGTGATCAGCACCGGCTGCTTTTGCCTCCTCTGCTTTATCGGGCGTACATAGTACTAGTACACGTACGTCTTTCCCGGTTCCGTGAGGTAGGGCAACCACGCCACGAACCATTTGGTCCGCTTTGCGGGGATCTACTCCTAAGCGAACATCTATATCCACTGAGGCATCGAATTTTGTATAAGAAATTTCTTTCAAAATCTCCGCTGCTTTTTCAAGCGAATACGCTTGCGTTGCATCGTATTTTGAAAGGGCTTCCTTTATTTTCTTCGTAAGTTTTGCCATTACCTTTTAATTAAAATGTTTATTTCTGATGGTTAAATCAGAACGGTTTATCACCAGAAACAGTAATTCCCATTGATCTAGCCGTTCCAGCAATCATACTCATTGCTGCTTCGATAGTAAAACAGTTTAAGTCTGGCATTTTAGTCTCGGCGATTACTCGCACTTGATCCCAAGATACTGAACCTACCTTTTTCAAGTTAGGTTGAGCTGAACCAGATTTAACTTTCGCTGCTTCCAATAATAAAATCGGTGCAGGAGGTGTTTTTACAACGAAATCAAACGATTTGTCTGCGTAATAAGTAATTAGGACCGGCAATACTACGCCGTTCTTATCTTGAGTTCTCGCATTGAATTGCTTACAGAACTCCATGATATTTAATCCTTTCGAACCTAAAGCAGGACCGATGGGTGGTGAAGGATTGGCTTGGCCACCTTTGCATTGAAGCTTTACGTAGCCAGCTATTTCTTTTGCCATGTTAAAACATCGTTTATTTAGTGAATTAGAGGTTTATCTGCCAATAAGGGTGGAAGCTTCCTTATCTGATTCCCCTCCGGGTGACCTTTCCGCGTAACAAGAACGTTCTGGCCCAATCCCCTCTTGAAATTTTCAAAACAGAGATTGCCGCTTTTTAAACGGACTGCAAAATTAGGGCTTTTATTCTTAATTACAAATAGTTAGGCAAAAAAAAGTCCTGAAATTATCTTCAGGACTTTTCTAGCTTCTCGAAAATGAGTTTACTTATTTTTCTACTTGAGAGTAGTTCAATTCTAGTGGAGTATTACGTCCAAAGATTTTAACCATAACGGATAATTTCTTCGTGTTTTCGTGAATCTCTTCTACCGTACCTTCGAAAGTAGCAAATGGTCCATCGATAACGTGTACCGTTTCTCCCTTGATGAAAGTAACCGAAGCAAATTCTTCTAAAGCGGCAGACTCATCCACTTTACCTAAGATGCGATTTACTTCACTTTGGCTAATAGGGACAGGCTTCTTAACGATCACCTTCGTCTTTTTCAATTTACCACCTTCTAATTTCGTCACTTCGATTTCTTCGTTATTTGCTTGCAAGAAACCAATCACACCCGGTGTAGATGTTAAGATGTGACTTACCTCTCCAGCTAAGTCAGCTTCTACCATGATATATCCAGGGAATAAGTTTTTCTCGCGAATCACTTTCTTTCCTTTGCGGATTTCATAAATCTTTTCTGTAGGAATAAGTATTTGAGGAACGGAATCAAGCACGCCTTGACGAGCTAATTCGTTCTCCATATAGGTTTTTACCTTCTTTTCCTGTCCTGAGATAGCTCTCAAAACATACCATTTAGTCTCTGCCATGGGATTTACCTATTTATTAAAATGAAGTGTAAAATAAATCCAATCCAGATTTGAAGACTAAATCTACCGCGCCTACTAGAAGAGCGAAGATTAAAGAAGCCACCAAAACTAACACAGAACTCGACTGTAAGTCAGAGAATTTAGGCCATGTAACGTTTTGCGTTACTTCAGTCCATGATTCTTTGATCAATGATGTTGATTTGCTCATAATTTAACCGATCTCGGTATTTAATTTACTTAGCACGGGCACAAGGATTCGAACCCTGACCAAAGGTTTTGGAGACCTGCATACTACCGTTATACTATGCCCGTAGAAAGGATTGCAAATTTAGCCAAATTTTGACAATTAACAAATCCCCTTCTTAATATTGTTTGATTACCATTGAGAATAGCTCGTCGGTTCTAAGAATTTACGAACGGTTCTCGAATGGCTGTTAGCATATTTTGCATCAGCAGAAATACGTTTCCAATCTGGATTTGCGCTGAATTTTGCCCAGTTTGCATCTCGCTCTGCCATGTTTTCAAAAGAAACCATATAGGAAAGGCAAGGCGTATTCTCCCCAGCAAGCACTTCGCCAAAAAATACATTGTGCAATCCTACGGTATTGAATATGCCTAATTCCTCCTCATTAAACATCGCGATTTTGCGTTTCAATGCGTCTTCATTATAGGCTTCGTAGGTTCTCCATTCGTAGATACGACCTGGATTAGTCACGGGTAATTTTAAGGCAGGATGTCCTGTAAAGCTTTTGGCTAAATAAGTCGAGATCTTCTCGAACATTGGTTTGTCTAATCCTACGTTATCGAAATAGGGTTTTGCGGCCTCTTGATAAGCCGCATTTTTCTCTAAGGCTTCTTTATAACCCGCATACGATGCTAAAGAGGGAAAGGGAATGGTGACTACAACGATACCAGGTTCTGGTTTTCCGTAATCTTTGAATACGCCTACCTTGGCAACGCCATAGGAATTGAGGGCTGGGATTAAGGCTTTGGCCAAATAAGATTCTAACAGATTTACATTCCCCCGGAATTTCATCTGGTAAGTTCTGATTTCATAGTATTCCTGCGCTGATACGGTGAATGCGCAAAAGAAAAGAAGGATTAATAGTTTTTTCATAGAGATGTTTATTTTCAAAGCAAGCTACAAAAAAAAAGAGCGGTCACTGACCGCCCTTTTCCGTATAGGCTAATAAAAATTAGTCTAAGATTTCAGTTACCTGACCAGCACCTACTGTACGGCCACCTTCACGAATCGCGAAACGTAAACCTTTATCCATAGCTACTTTGTTCAATAACGTAACATCAATTGTTAAGTTATCACCAGGCATACACATTTCAACTCCTGCAGGTAAAGTAATTTCACCTGTTACGTCTGTCGTACGGAAGTAGAATTGTGGACGGTATTTATTAAAGAATGGAGTATGACGTCCACCTTCTTCTTTAGACAAGATATAAACCTCAGCTTTAAACTTCGTGTGAGGCTTTACTGAACCTGGCTTACAGATTACCATACCACGACGGATATCAGCTTTCTCAATACCACGTAATAATAAACCTACGTTATCACCTGCTTCACCGCGATCTAAGATCTTACGGAACATCTCAACACCAGTTACTACTGATTTTAAGTTTTCAGCTCCCATACCTAAGATATCAACTGCTTCACCTGAGTTAATAACACCAGTCTCAATTTTACCTGTTGCTACTGTACCACGACCTGTGATCGAGAATACATCTTCAACTGGCATCAAGAATGCCTTTTCAACATCACGCTTCGGAAGTGGAATCCAAGAATCAACTGCATCCATTAACGCATCGATTGTAGCTACCCATTTAGCATCTCCGTTCAATCCACCTAAAGCAGATCCTTGGATTACTGGAATGTTATCACCATCGAATTCGTAGAATGAAAGAAGCTCACGAATCTCCATTTCAACTAATTCTAATAATTCTGGATCGTCTACCATGTCCACTTTGTTCATGAAAACTACCAATTGAGGTACACCTACTTGGCGAGCCAAAAGGATGTGCTCACGAGTTTGTGGCATTGGACCATCTGTAGCAGCAACTACTAAGATAGCACCGTCCATTTGTGCAGCACCAGTTACCATGTTCTTCACGTAATCCGCGTGACCTGGACAGTCAACGTGTGCATAGTGACGAGCAGTAGTAGAATATTCTACGTGTGCTGTGTTGATCGTGATACCACGTTCTTTTTCTTCTGGAGCGGAGTCAATGGAAGAGAAATCTTTTTTCTCAGCAAGACCTTTTTCAGAAAGAACTTTAGTGATAGCAGCTGTTAAAGTTGTTTTACCGTGGTCAACGTGGCCAATAGTACCAATGTTAACGTGGGGTTTACTTCGGTCAAAATTCTCTTTTGCCATGATTATTTAGTTCTTAATTAAGTTATAAAAAGTTTCAAATGTGTACTAATTCATTCGGCCATTCGCTATTTCCTTCGCTTTCGTGCTAAGAGCCTTTGAGCAGGATTGAACTGCCGACCTCTTCCTTACCAAGGAAGTGCTCTACCACTGAGCTACAAAGGCATTACCTTGCGGCCTTTTGTGAATCTCTTTCGATTCACTAAATAAAAATTAGAGATGAAGCGTTTTTTCTTCATACCCTATTTTATTCGAGCGGGAGACGGGGCTCGAACCCGCCACCTATAGCTTGGAAGGCTATCGCTCT
>CAIVPV010000338.1 GCA_903907915.1 uncultured Cytophagaceae bacterium | reverse complement strand
TGGGTCAGGTGATTCTGGTTCGAAGCGCAAGCGACCCATCCACAGTGTTCATCGTCCGACTTGTGCGGCAGAGCGAGCAACGAGAAGCAGGAATGCTCACCTTCAATTATGCGGTGGCCCGGCGTTGAAGATTCCTTCACTTCGGCTGTGACGTTTTCCGGGGAATCCGTAATGCAAGGGGTGGAAAGACTATTATGAATGCGAAGAAAGCAAAAAAGAGGCGAACGAATGTAAATTCATTAAAAATATCGTAGATATTACTGCTACTCGCGGATTTAAACAAATATCAGAAACATTAGCTGCAATAAAATCACCAGAAGATTTTCAAAATTTTATAGCGGATGCTATGCCTGTATTAGAAAAGGCAAATGAACAGAATTTGCACCTATTTCTGTATGGAAGTACGGAAAAAACCTTACGTCTATTTCAAGAAAATATTGCCAAAAACTTTCCTCAGATTCAACTCGTCGGTCACCACGTAGATCGATTTCGAGATGCTACTAAAGAAGAAGATGAGGAGGATATAAAAAAGATAAATCAATCAGGAGCACAACTCATTTTAGTAGGTAGGGGATGTCCCAGGCAGGAAATATGGGTAGCCGAGCATATTGGAAAGATTAATGGTGTCATGATGGCGGTGGGTGCTGCATTTGACTTCCACGCTAGTACGCTGAAGCAAGCCCCAGCCTGGATGCAAAATAATGGATTAGAATGGCTATTTAGACTCATACAAGAACCTGGCAGGCTGTGGAAAAGGTATTTGTTCACGAATTCCACATTTATTTATTTAATTTTATTGAAAATAGTCAAACTTCACAAATGAGAAAAATTTTAGTTACAGGTGCTGGTGGATTAATTGGAAGTGAAGTAGTCCGTTTCTTTTGCGAAAAAGGCGTTGAAGTCGTGGGTATTGACAATAATATGCGCCAGGTATTTTTTGGGGAAAAAGGGGACACTACCTGGAACATTTCGAAATTAGAAAAAGAAAATGCGCGCTTTAAAAATTACTCGATTGATATTCGCGATCGCGAAACTCTCGTGAAATTCATTTCAGAAATAAAGCCGGATGCCATCGTTCATACTGCCGCTCAGCCTAGTCACGACTTAGCAGCCTTGATGCCTTTTGAAGATTTTGATGTGAATGCCGTAGGTACACTTAATTTATTAGAAGCTACGAGACGATATAACACTTCCATTCCTTTTGTTCATTTATCAACGAATAAGGTCTATGGAGATAACCCTAATTTCCTTGAGCTGACTGAGGGAGAAACAAGGTATGACTATGCTGACTCGGATTATTTTAATGGTATTAGTGAGACATTTAGTATTGACCAATGCAAGCATTCTCTTTTCGGCGCCTCTAAAGTTGCCTCTGATATTTTAGTTCAAGAATACGGCCGCTATTTTAATATGCCTACTTGTTGTTTAAGAGGAGGCTGTTTAACAGGTCCTAATCACAGCGGGGTAGAATTACATGGCTTTTTAAGCTATTTAATCAAATGCAATGTGCACGAAATTGAATACAAAATTTATGGCTATAAAGGGAAGCAAGTAAGGGATAATATTCATAGCTACGATGTGGCGCGCTTTATTGATCTGTTTATCCAAAATCCAAAAGTAGCAGCAGTCTATAACATAGGGGGAGGACGTGAAAATTCTATCTCCATTCTAGAAGCATTCAAGCTAATCGAACGTATTTCGGGTAAACCCATGAAATACACCTATGTAGATGAAAATAGAATTGGGGATCACATCTGTTATATTTCAGACCTCAATAAAATCAAAACAGATTACCCTAGCTGGGGAATAACGAAAGATCTTCAGGCCACTTTTCAGGAGATCCATGATTCGTGGAGAGAAAAGGGTTTGGGTTAAAATAAATCTATTTCATTCCGGGAAAACAACAAAATCCTGCTCCATTTTATTCACAATCGATTCTGGTATTTGTAGGCCTAAAAGCGACTGTACCATAAAAGCTTTTTTGCTTTGCACGAATTGAATAGTCTTTTCGGGCGACTTAACGACATATTTATTGGCCAAACTAATCAAATCCCTCACCTCGATTTTGTTACGCTTATCATTGATCGAAAGCGCCCTACTTGTTTTAGTCCGTGTTAAATGAAGGCTGAGCGGGTAAGTTATATCATAAGCAGGAGCTAAGTGCCATTCGTCCTTTAGTTCATCGTAGCAAAAAGAGTGGTTCTTTAGGTGGTCGTCTACATTAAAGAAGGTTAAATTGAACACCATTCTTTTAAAAAGTTCATCTATTTCTGCTTGTGGAATTCTTAGCTTAACAGCCAGCTCGAACACATTTTCGTAAGAAGAAACGGCAGGGTCTTCATGACTCCAGCCAGTTAAACCAGAAGTAGATAAAATATGAATTTTCTTTCCCTCTATTCTGTCAAAACGTTCTGTCGCAAAGTGAATTTCTCCAATTAGTTTAGAATCCATCATGCGAATTCCAACTTCTTTCGCAGCTAGATAATACGCAAACTCTATTTTCCCTTTTAAATAATCAATATCCTTTTCCTCTTCTAGGGTTAACTTAACCAAATAATGGCGATAAGCATCTGAGAACTCGATATCCCCTGGAATAATCTTACCTGTTTTTTTATTTTCTGACACTAAAATTTTTGGCCTAACTCCTCCCGCCGAAGTCCCTATTTTAAAGATGGTTAATAAAGATTCATGATCCAGGGAGTCGCTTGAAGTGGACGCCTTATTATCCATCACCTTTTTGAGTATATCCACCACCTCATCTAGGTCCACATTAGTTGTTTTATGTAATTTTTGGGCTGGTTTAAATTCCAAAGCCCCCATGCCCCTATTGGCAAGGTAGGTAAGTTGTTCCAGTGTACTGATTTTATGCAGTGCTGGATGCGTAGCCTCTATCCATTTCGTGAAGATAACATTCCCAAAAAGATCCGGTAATGAATCTGCAATCATAGGAGGCAGACCATGAAAAGCCTTTCCTGTATAATTTCTGAACACCTGCACCACCTCGGTTCTTTTAAAGATCAGCGGGAATAGATGAGAATAGGTATTGGAAGACAGAAAAGCTGGATTGTATTGAAAAAACGAGAATTGCTCGTCTTCATTAAAGCCGATTTTCCCTATTTCTATGCCAAAGCACCAAACTTCAACTACTAAGTCCTTTGCCATTAATACAATGATTTAACGTCTTTTTCTGCTGTCTTTTCAGCTAAATAAGTATAAAAACTCTCCAATTCTTGAAAGTGATTGAGCACCTTCAAGAAGGTTTCTAGCGTCGAATTTCTGCCAGACTCTAAGTGATGAATCGTTACTCTAGATAAATTCAATTTTGCAGAGAGCTCCTCTTGAGAAAGTCCTTTTCGCTGGCGTAAGGATTTACACCAAGCCCCCATCTGAAGCTTTGCATCACTTGGTTTTACCGAATCAAAGAATATTTCATTCATATTTGTACATTATATTATACAAAACAGACATAAATAGGCTCAAATGTATACTATAATTTACAAATTAGCAAAATAAAATAAGGAAAACAAAAAAGCCCACCTTCCAGCGAGCTTCTTTCTTATTAAATTCATCCCCGCAGGGGATACCAACTTTATTCTTTGTGCTTTATGCTCTATGCTTTCCTCTCTACTCTATACTCTCTTATCTCTACTCTAGAATTACCCCAGTAATTCTTTCAAATTCACCGTCTTAAAAAACACAAATACCAACGCTGCGAACACCCCCACAAACATAAACCCAATCGTAATCAAGCTACGCTTAGGTCCATCCTTCTGAATCGCCACCTGCGCCGGTTCTAAGACCTTAAAAACAGGTGTCTCGCGGTGTAATTTCACCTTAGACTCCTCGTATTGTCCACTGATTGTCGTGTACAAATTGTAAGCCATATCCACCTCGTATTGCAATTTCTTCTCCCGGTCTTTTGCCACGTTCATGAACAAGTTCATATTTTGATCACGGTAAGCACTTAACGTAAATAAGGCTTGATCATAGCGCGCACGAGATTCCGAAAGACGTTTTTCCAAAAAGGTCAATTCTTGTCTCGCCTTCTGTGTACGGTAATCCGTTACATACTTGGTTAGGTAGTGTTGTATTAACGAGGTGATGTTCGCTGCCGCCACCGGATTCGTTAATTTAGTCGTTAACGAGATGACACCAGACTTTTTATCGATTTCTAGTACGACAGAAGAGCGTAATCGCTTAATAGCTGCCTGTTCTTTCTTATTTAATTTCATTAAATCAGCAGAAAGAGCAGAAGTAGGCACCTTATCTAACTTTACATCAGCAACTATGTCGTCATCCTTCGGATCTCCCCCTAAATCAATGGGTGCAGAATCTTGTTTCTCGGATAAGAAGTCCAAAACCGTCTGCCATTTCTTGTGCTTCGTACTGTAGATTTTTGCTTTCAATACTTCTTGCAACAAAGGAGCACTCTGAACGATGTTAGGGTATAAATCTGGGCGAATCGCCTCTGCGCTGGAAGAACTCCCGCCTAAGTCTACACCCGCTAAACCTGCTAAGGATTTTAAACCACCCATTCCACCTGCACCACC
>CAIVPV010000337.1 GCA_903907915.1 uncultured Cytophagaceae bacterium | reverse complement strand
CTTTCGATTCCCCGAATGTGGGACTCAAAGCAGATAAGCTTAGCAAAATAATAAGTGAAATTAACTTCATCTGACAAAGGTACAAAAAAGCTGTTTGAATGGTTTATTTTCCTATCGATAAACGTATCTGACCTGAAAAGACCTCTTCTGGAGCTAACTCAATCAGTCCATCTCCCGTATTAAATGCATCCGTATTTGCTGTCATGGGCTCAATTGCAACCGAGGTATAGCCTTCTGGCTGAAATACCACCAAGAAAGGGAATTGAATAGACGATTGCTCTAAAAATAAGGATCTTCGATGCTTTGTATCCATAAATTCGGTGATGTGCTTCTCCTGAGGTTCTAATCGAAAAACATGATCGATTTTCTCTGTACTAAATTGAAAATGTTGTTTCCCGAGTAGATTTTCCTCTTGTAAAGGGATCATTTGGGAGTCTGATAAAAAACGACTAATTGGTTTGAACTTGATCTCCAAATCTTCTGCAGACGTGTCAGGAAAAGAAAAATAGGGGTGCCAACCACAAGCAAATGGGAGAGGCCCCGTACCCGTATTTTCGGCTTCGAAGGTGATATCTAAAGTCCCTGAGTCTTGTAATGTATAGGTATAACGAAAGGTAAAAGGGAAGGGGTAATTGGGTTCTTCGCCAGAATAATCGTGTTTCAGGGTGATGGAGTTTTCGGAGGCTGTGACCACATCGAAAGCTGCCCTAGCCAGTAAACCATGGATGGCATTTCCGAGTTCCGGTTCGTTAATGGGTAATTGGTAATTTTTGCCTTTGAAGGAATAATTACCATTGCGCACTCGATTAACCCAAGGCGTCAATAAGGCGCTGGGATGATACGTATTGCTTTTTAAAGGATATTTTTCGCTTCCCGGCAGGTCAATGAGTGACAGACCTGAAATATGTAATTCGATTAAACTGGCTCCTATTTGAGGATCGATAACAAGGTAGTCCCCTGTTTTTTTGTTTCTTATTTCCATAACGTTTTATCTTCGATGCCCATTCCATAAAGGGCAAAATCATATTTAACGGGATCATTAGGATCTAATGAACGTAGTGTTTCAGTTAGTGCCAAAGCCGTTTTCCAGTTTGCCTTCTCTTCTATCATCAAACCTAATTGGCTAGCCGTGCGCATGGCATGTACATCGAGTGGACAAACTAATTGAGATGCTTTAATGCTGGACCAAAGCCCAAAATCAACTCCTGCCTCATCTTTTCTCACCATCCAACGCAAAAACATATTGATGCGTTTGCAAGCAGAGTTCTTCTTAGGGGATGCGATGTGTTTTTTCGTTCGTTCTGGCGCCCATTCCGAATCGAAAAAATAGGAATGGAAGCCATTTAGTCCATTTTCAATCGTTAAATCACGCTCTTTAAAGCCTTGCGTAAACGCCGATTCAAGGGAATTATTGCTTTTGTAATGTCTTTGGAAAAAGTCGATAAAATAGAGCGTGTCTGAATACTGAAAGGTTCGGTGTTTGAAAGATTCAAATCGCTTTAAATCCGATGATTGATGATTTAGAATGAATTCATAAGGAGATCCATCCATCAAATCGATGAGCTGGTGTGCGTTTTGAAGAATTGTCTTTCGTTGACCCCAGGCTAAAATAGCGACCCAAAAACCCATAATTTCAATATCCTGCAGTCGAGAAAAGGAGTGAGGGATTTGGATAGGATCGTGTTCAATAAATCGCGGATGATTGAAAAAAGCGAATTTCTCATCTAAGATGGCCGCTATTTTTTCGTGGATCATTTTCGACTAAAAAAAGCGATAACTCGTGACGGAATGGAAAAGACCCAAACTAAAATAGTCACCGCCGTGGAAAATACGGCGATAAAAGGGTAGGAAAGGATAAAAAATATTTCAAAAACTACGTGTCCAGCGGTAATTGGCCTTTTTCTCTTCGTCATAAATCTACTGTAATAAATAAGAGATTTCAGCCCTCACGCGCTTATCCACTGCATTTAACTTCTCAAAAGCCTTAGGAGAAAGTTTGATAATCACCTTAGCATCGCCATTGGGTAAACGACCGATTACCTTCACCCAAATACTTTGGTTATTCGTAAGGTTCTTCACTAAAACCAAGGTTCCAATAGGAGCAGTTCGGTGTAAGGCTAAGAATTTACCTGAATTATCTGGCACGTCGATTAATTCGGCGATACCCGTCTCAATCTTCTTTTTAATATCTTCTGGACCTTTTTCCTTAGCTGGAGCTGCTGGTGCAGCTGGTTCGGCTGCAGGTGCTGTAGTAGATGCTTTCGCTGGCAATAGGTTAGTCTTGTCTACAGAAATGGTTGATTTAGAAGCTGATGGGTCAGAAACGATCAACCTTTGACCTTCTTGTAAACGATCCGACGTTAAATTATTCCATTTACGCAATTCTGCCATAGTCACTTTGTGCATGTTAGCGACAGAAAGAAGCCCTTGCTTACTAGCCACAATGTGTATTTCGGCTTCTTTAGGGGCATCCGTTTTAGGGGCATCAGCTACTTTTTCTTCCGCCATTTTAGGGGCAGGATTGCTTTCCTCTAAGTAATGCAATGGGATATATACGATTTCCCCTGTTTTCACAGGGATTTCAACTTCAGTATTAGCTGATTTGAATTCAGTTAGGGATAAATTATAGCGTTTTAAAATCGAGAATAGCGATTGTTTAGGCCCTACTTTGAATAACAAAAAAGTCTTATTGTTTTCTTTTTTTAAGCCTAAAGAATCGAGCGTAATGGCCTGTAAGCTGGTGCTTAAGCCCAATATAAACGCTAAAATGAGAGTTAATTTATAATTTTTCATAAATAACTAGTTTGATTTTGTCCTTTACAAAGATCAATTGATCATTGAGCAACGTAAAGGTGTGGTAACCGATGGCATCCCCTTCTGCGATTAGTTCTAGGACTAAGGTCTCGAAGGCTAAATTGCATACCCGAAGGTAGTTTTTCCAGCCATTATCGTAAAGATAATAAGAAAATATTAGCTTATCCTCACCTTCAAAATAATCCAATCCTTTCGCAATGTTTTCGTTGAATTGTTGTTTGAAAAATGTTTGAAAGTCTTTGAAATAGTCTTGGCTTTCTTCGTAATGTTGGGGTGTTTTGAATTTGAAAGGGCTTTCAGAGTTTAAGGCGCGCGGCTTTTCTTCTTTTAGAAGTTGAATCGGACGTAAAGAATAGGTTTGAATCGCTTCCAAACCCGGATTTTTACTCTTCTGTAATTTGATGAAAATCGCCTGATTTTCGTCCCCCGATTGAAAGTTTAGTTGAGCATAGTCTGCAGGAGCTTTTCCTAAAAGCTCCATTTTTTTTGTACTGACATCATACGAATGCCAAAATGCCTCAACATTTCCTCTTGTTTCAATCCACAAAAGGGGCTTATTCGGTGTTCCCCAATAGCGGATACTCCAGATAGGTTCAGTAAATGAATGTTCGAAAAATGTGGACAAAGGCTCGAAAGTTTGGAAATTATGTGCAAATTTGGCAAAATTCTATCGAATAAACGTAATTTTTATGTTGCACGGCAAAAAGGTAGTCGCGATTATTCCGGCTCGTTTCGCGTCTTCTCGTTTCCCTGGAAAACCGCTTGTAGATTTGGGCGGAAAGCCGATGATTCAGCGTACCTATGAGCGTGTCAAGGCGGTGGAAGGTTTTGATCGAATTGTTATTGCTACTGATGATCAACGCATTTTTGATGCGGCACAGGGTTTTGGTGCGGAGGTTATGTTGACATCCACTAGCCACATGACCGGTACAGATCGTTGTGCAGAAGTATTGAGTCGATTAGGCGAATCGGTGGATTATGTCATTAATATTCAGGGGGATGAACCCTTTATTGAGCCTGAACAACTGAGAGAGGTCGCTGCAGGATTTGCTTCCGGAGCACCTATTTTAACGCTGATCAAGAAAATCACAGATACAGAAACGCTATTTAATGTAAATACCCCCAAAGTTGTTTGCGATGAAGAAGGGCATGCTTTGTATTTTTCGCGTCAAACGATTCCTTTTCTACGAGGTGTGGATCCCAAAGATTGGTTAGGAAAACATACTTTTTACAAACACATCGGATTGTATGCTTATCGGGCAGATATTTTGCCCGGTTTAAGTGCTTTAAGGCCTACCTCTTTAGAGCTGGCTGAATCTTTAGAACAGTTGCGTTGGGTTCAAAATGGTATTCGAATTAAGGCTATCGAAACGCAATTTGAAACGATAGGAATTGATTCCCCGGAAGATGTAGAAAAAATTTTAAAAATGGGCCTCATTTAGCCTGAAAAGCGGTATATTTGCTAGATTTTTGGCATAAACATCTGTCCAAAGATCATTCTTACACATGCAAAGACCGAATATAAAAGACGTATTACGCGAAAAGATTTTAATTCTTGACGGCGCAATGGGTTCTTTAATCCAACAATATAATTTAACGGATACCGATTATCGGGGTGAACGATTTAAAAGTTTTCCTCATGAGGTAAAAGGAAATAATGACCTATTATCGATCACTCGTCCGGATGTAATCAAAGAAATTCACGCAAAATACTTTGCAGCTGGGGCAGATATTGCCGAAACGAATACCTTCTCTGGGACTTCCATTGCCATGGCAGATTACCACATGGAGGAATTAGTGTATGAATTAAACTTCGAGTCTGCGAAAATTGCGCGCGAAGTGGCGGATGAGTTTACAGCAGAGAATCCATCAAAGCCCCGTTATGTGGCCGGTTCCATTGGGCCGACAAATCGGACGCTTTCCTTATCTCCAGACGTAAATGATCCCGGTTTCAGAGCGGTGACTTTTGATGAATTAGTTGAGGCTTATACCGAACAAATTCGTGGTCTAGTAGACGGTGGGGCTGATTTACTCTTGGTTGAAACGATTTTTGACACCTTGAATGCGAAAGCAGCTTTGTTTGCAATCGATCAATACTTTAAGCAGGATCCTTCGAAGCCTTATCTACCTGTGATGGTTTCAGGTACGATTACGGATGCGTCAGGACGTACCTTATCCGGTCAAACCACCGAAGCCTTCTTAACCTCTGTTTCTCATATGCCTTTACTCTCGGTCGGCTTAAACTGCGCACTTGGTGCAGATTTAATGCGTCCTTACGTGAAGACCTTGAATGATAAATCCCCTTTCTTAGTTTCTGCTCACCCGAATGCGGGTTTGCCCAATGAAATGGGAGAATACGATCAATCGCCTGCAGAAATGGCGTTAATTATCGATGATTTCTTAGCAAATGGCTTCCTGAATATTATTGGAGGTTGCTGCGGAACGACTCCAGCGCATATTCAAGCCATTGCAGAAGTGGCGTCGAAACATAAGCCTCACGTAATTCCTGAGGCTAACGATAACCAGAAATTATCTGGTTTAGAGCCTTTAGAGATTACGGAATTAACCAATTTCGTAAATATTGGTGAGCGATGTAATGTGACGGGTTCGAAGAAATTTGCCCGTTTAATTCGCGAAGAAAAATTTGAAGAAGCCATTGCTGTGGCTCGTGAGCAAGTGGATGGAGGAGCGCAGATTTTGGATATCAACATGGATGAGGGAATGATTGATGGCGTCAAGATGATGCCACAATTCTTGAATTTATTGATGTCTGAGCCAGATATCGCTCGTTTACCTATTATGATTGATTCCTCGAAATGGGACGTAATCGAAGCAGGTTTGAAATGCGTGCAAGGTAAATCGGTCGTCAACTCGATTTCGTTGAAAGAAGGGGAGGAGAAATTTATCGAGTCTGCGAATTTGGTGAAAATGTACGGTGCTTCCGTAGTGGTCATGGCCTTCGATGAAACGGGGCAAGCCGATTCCTACGAGCGTCGTATTGAGATTTGCAAAAGAGCTTACGATATTTTAGTCGATAAAGTAGGTTTGCCTGCTCAGGATATCATTTTTGATCCGAATATTTTAACTGTCGCGACGGGAATTGAGGAGCACAATAATTATGCGGTTGATTTTATTCGCGCGACGAAATGGATTAAAGAGAACTTACCCCATGCGAAAGTATCTGGTGGTGTTTCTAATATTTCTTTCTCTTTCCGGGGTAATGAATTAGTTCGGGAAGCCATGCACACGGTTTTCTTATATCATGCGATAAAAGCAGGTATGGATATGGGAATTGTTAACGCCAGTCAATTAGGTGTGTATGATGATATTGATGCGGTACTACGTGATTTATGTGAGGACGTTTTATTGAACCGCAATCCTGAATCAACGGAGAAATTAGTGACCTATGCAGAAACAGTTAAATCGGCTGGGAAAGAGTTAGTTATCGATGATGCCTGGAGAAAAGAACCGGTCAATAAGCGTTTACAACATGCTTTAATTAAAGGATTGACGGAGTTTATTGATGAAGATGTTGAGGAAGCGCGTCAATTAGTGGAGCGCCCGATACAAGTGATTGAAGGACCTTTGATGGATGGGATGAACGTGGTGGGGGATTTGTTTGGAGAAGGAAAAATGTTCTTGCCTCAGGTCGTGAAATCTGCGCGGGTGATGAAGAAGGCGGTTGCTTATTTATTGCCTTTTATTGAGGCAGGAAAACAAGGAGGGGAGAGTTCTTCCGCCGGAAAGATACTAATGGCAACAGTAAAAGGCGATGTGCATGATATTGGAAAGAATATTGTGGGCGTTGTTTTGGCTTGTAATAACTACGAGGTGATTGACATCGGTGTTATGGTTCCTTGCGATAAAATTCTAGCCGCTGCGAAAGAGCATAATGTTGATATTATCGGCCTATCGGGTCTTATTACGCCGTCCTTAGATGAGATGGTGTATGTGGCCAAAGAAATGGAGCGTCTCGGTTTCAAAGTGCCTTTATTGATTGGTGGAGCCACAACGTCTCGTATTCATACGGCGGTAAAAATTGATCCACACTATTCTGGACCGGTGATTCACGTGTTGGATGCCTCCCGTTCTGTGCCTGTGGCGGGTCGTTTATTGCAAAGTGAATTGACTTCACAAGAAATTTTTTCCGAGATTAAAACGGAATATGCCGAATTGAGAACGGCTCATGCTGCTCGTCAACAAGAGAAAAATTACCTTTCCATCGATCAGGCTCGTGCGAAATCGAGTGGAATTGATTGGACGGGATTCAAAGCGAAGCAACCGTCCTTCTTAGGAGTGAAGTATTTTGAAGATTATTCCTTAGAAGAAATTGCTAAATACATTGACTGGACACCGTTCTTTTCTACCTGGCAATTATCAGGTAAGTATCCACGCATTTTTGATAACGAAGTAGTAGGAATAGAGGCAAAGAAATTGTTTGATGATGCGCAGGCCTTATTGAAAGAGATTATTGCTGATAAATCGCTTCAGGCGAAGGCAGCTTTAGGTTTCTTCCCAGCCAATTCACTAGGGGACGATATTATTTTACATGATTATGTAGAGAAGGCCCTAGAGGTCGCTTGCGAGAAGCATGGATCGCACAAGCAGAATTCGTTTGAGATTGTTTTGAAGGACGAATCTTCTGATAAGAGTCAGTGGCTACATCATTTGCGTCAGCAAGGCCAAAAAGCAAGTGCACTGCCGAATCGCTGTTTAAGTGATTTTGTAGCCCCATTAAGCACCGGGGTTACGGATTTTGTGGGTGCTTTTGCAGTTACTACGGGTCTGGGAATTGAAGCGCTTTTGGATAAATACGAAAAAGAACATGATGATTATAATTCGATCATGGTGAAGGCTTTAGCGGATCGTTTAGCGGAAGCCTTTGCTGAATTATTGCACGAGCGTGTTCGTCGGGAATTCTGGGGCTATGCGGCTGAAGAGACTTTAAGCAACGAAGAATTGATTTCGGAGAAATACGACGGAATTCGTCCGGCACCAGGTTATCCGGCATGTCCAGATCACACGGAGAAGAAGCGTTTGTTTGAATTATTGGATGCGGAGAAGCAGATCGGGATTCAATTAACGGAAAGTTATGCGATGTATCCTGCCTCTGCGGTGTCTGGATTCTATTTCTCTCATCCGGAGAGTACGTATTTTGGTTTAGGTAAGATTGCTAAAGACCAAGTAACAGATTACGCGAAACGCAAAGGCATGTCCTTTGATGATATCGAAAAATGGTTAAGCCCGGTTTTGAATTATGACTAAGATTACAAAATATTTTGAGCAAGCGGCTGGGAAAACACTTTTCTCCATCGAGATTATTCCGCCGATGAAAGGCCAGCATTTGGGAGAATTAATGTCGCACATTGAGCCTTTAATGGAGTTTAAGCCACCCTTTATTGAGGTGACCTATCACCGGGAGGAATATGTGGAGAAAGTGGTAGATGGCTTTTCTAAGCGAATCCCCATTCGTAAACGTCCTGGTACTTTAGGTATCTGTGCTTCGATTATGCAACGCTTTCAAATCGAAGCGGTTCCCCACGTTATTTGTGGTGGTTTTACAAATGAAGAGACGGAGGATTTTTTAATCGATTTACATTATTTAGGAATCGAAAATGTGCTTTTATTGCGAGGTGATCAAGAAAAAGGTGAAAGCCATTTTATTCCCAAACCGGGTGGCCATGCCTATGCGAACGAATTAGTGGCGCAAGTGGCGGCG
>CAIVPV010000336.1 GCA_903907915.1 uncultured Cytophagaceae bacterium | reverse complement strand
GGTGGTGAATACGCCCATGGAGACGGGATTGGCTGATGCTGAAAAAGCCTCCTTAGCCTTGAAAACCGCGGAGAAGTTCCGGAATAAATTTGGGATGTATGTGACCGGAATCGATCGTTCTGCTAATTCAGATAAGGCGGAGTCTTATGCGGCCAAAGTAGGAAAATCTGAATTCACCTACACCGGAACCGTGATGACTCTACCCACGGGTGTGCAAGCGATTTCCGAGAATAATTATGGACAACCTAATGCGGCCTATGATTTAGTCCAACGTATGTTGCGCACCTTTTCTTTTGCTTTGCCCGGATCTATCTATGAAGTTTCCCCCGATTATGGGATGATGACCCAGGCCTGGAATAGTTATGCGTTTGAGGTGCCGGTGATACAGCAGTTTTTTGGTATTCAACCTTTGGCCTATAAAAAAGAGATTCATTTACAACCGTCCTGGCCAGATGCGTTACGTTCAGGATCTATCAAGAACGTGGAAATAGGGGATAACTCTTTGTCGATTTCTTATGAGCATACTACAAAAAAAAGCACCTATATTTTGCAGCAAAAAAAGCCATGGACGATGTATTTTAGTCCCAAAACCGGCACCTACAAACGCTGGATATTAGACGGCGAAATCGTGAAACCATCGATTCGAAACGGGCGCCCAACGCTAAAACTTAAAGGATGGCGCCACCAGCTGGTTTTAATTGACTAGCTTACAGGATGTGGAAATTCATCCTTTGTAGCTTTCTTTCATTTGCCGCTTTTTCCCAAGAACCCGATTTCCATTATAAAAGCATTTCCCTGAAATTAGACTCGGTTATTGCGGGTGTCGAGGTTCGCAAAATTCAAGGACTACTAGCTTCAGAAAAAAATCCAGTCAAGCGCGTTCTGTTGCAAAAAGCCGCACAAAATTACGCCTGGTTAGATGCCCTACGCAAGGACCGAAAAGTGATTTTGGTAAATATTCCTTCCGCTACGATGCACGTTTTCTCCGGTGCGGAGGAGACCTTGCAGATGAAAGTGATTGTGGGGAAAAAGGAAAATCAAACGCGAACTTTGCTGAGCAAAGTCGATCAATTAACGATTAATCCCTATTGGTTCATTACCCGACGAATGGCAACGGAAGAATTGTTGCCTAAAATTCAGAAAAACCACCAGTTTTTAGACGATAATCAAATCCGGGTTTTGGATGCCAAATACCGTGTGGTGGACTCACATTCCATTGATTGGTCTAGTTTGAACAAGAATAATTTCCCCTATATTTTACGCCAAAACAGCGGAGAAAACAATGCCCTCGGCGCCTTAAAATTTCATTTTAACAACCCCTTCAGTCTCTACTTACACGATACAGATTCGAAGAAATTATTTGCCGCGGCAGAACGCTTCTTTAGCCACGGCTGCATTCGTTTAGAAAAACCGAAAGACCTCGCTCGCTTACTGCTCGCCGAAAATCACATCGCCATAGACACCGTAAAATTCAATCACCACATTAAAAACCCGAAACCTTTGGCCCTAAAAGCAAAAGAAGAATACATACTCGTCATCTGGTATTCACTAGTTGACTTCGATGAGAAGGGGGAGGTGATGTATTTCAAAGATGTGTATAAGTAGTCGTTCGCCTGCGGCGAAGTCATCGCTGTGCGATTTAGTCGCCTACGGCTTAGTCGTCCTGTGGACTTAGTCAAGGAGTCTGGTCTTGCCTAGATTTTCAATAATATCTGAAGCGACTAAACTAGATTTCGATTGTGTTTCGATGGCTATATCCGCCGCCAAACCATGCACATACACCGCTAAACAAGCGGCATCTCCATTCTCATAACCCTGCGCACAAAGAGCAGCTGTAATTCCCGTCAAGACATCACCAGAACCCGCCGTCGCCATTCCATCGTTCCCAGTTGTATTCACAAACTGTTGACCAGAAGGCAAAGAAACTAAGGTAGGAGAGGATTTTAATATGAGATTTGTGTTGTGTGCATGCGCAAAGGCAAAACTCTGCTGTTCGCTGTTGCCAGAAAACTTTTGAATGCGTGCAAACTCCCCAATATGCGGAGTCAAAATATGGCGCTCATTTAATAAATTCAATAAGTCAGGATTCAATCCCAGAATACTTAATGCGTCCGCATCAATCACTAATGGGCCCAGATAGGTCTGCAATAAATAACGTACATTGTCCACCGCTTCTTCCGAAAAACCAATCCCTGGTCCAATTGCAATCGCATCAAAACTGCTGAGATCTAATTCTCGTAGAGACCCCGCGCTATACATGATTTCTGGATTACCTGCGAGTAATGCCGCAACACCTTCTGACGGAATCATCGCGGTTACTAAACCACATCCCGCGTGTAATGCCGCCCGAGCACTAAGAATGCCTGACCCTACCTTTCCCGGACTACCCGCAACGACGAGCACGTGTCCAAACGTTTTCTTGTGTCCTTTTGTTAAACGGTGTTTCGTGTGAGCGGCTACCCAATTAGCGTCGATTTGATTCATTTTCTCTTAGGTTTGTGGAGGGCAATGTAAACAAAAAAAGGACTTCATTTGCATGAAATCCTTTTTGTATCCGATGTTTGTGGCCCCGGAAGGAATCGAACCTTCATCTTAGGTACCGGAAACCTACATTCTATCCATTGAACTACGAAGCCAGGGCTGCAAAATTACGAATACTTCTCCAAAGTCTTAACCAGCACATTGAAATCTTTTGGATAAGGCGCTTCCACTGTAATGGGGTCTCCATTCATCAAGTTAAAGGACAAACTGTGGGCGTGAAGAGCCACGCGGCGCATAACGGGTAATTCTTCCGTATCTTTTTTTAAGTGGAAATTGCGTTTTAGATCGGATAAGTAAATTTCTGGCCCACCGTACATCGCGTCTGAAACGATAGGCGCTTTGAGGCAGGTAAGGTGAATACGGATTTGGTGCATGCGTCCTGTGATGGGCATACATTCCACTAAGGTATATCCTCGGAACACTTTCAGGGTGCGGAACCAGGTTTCGGCATGTTTTCCTTTGGCCCGATCAATCACCACTTTTCCATCTTTCAATGGAAGAATCGGAAGGTTCACTAGAAATCCATCCCAGTCCTGCATTCCCTCTACCACCGCATGGTAGCGTTTCGCCGTTTCGCGGTGTTCGAATTGCATG
>CAIVPV010000335.1 GCA_903907915.1 uncultured Cytophagaceae bacterium | reverse complement strand
TGGCCGGCGGTTCGCGTGACTCTGCC
This sequence comes from uncultured Cytophagaceae bacterium, assembly GCA_903907915.1. GTDB lineage: Bacteria > Bacteroidota > Bacteroidia > Cytophagales > Spirosomataceae > Aquirufa. The sequence goes on along the minus strand of CAIVPV010000335.1, from coordinate 3,232 downwards.
GAAAAACCGCAATGACCTAGCTTTCTATTCCATCGATCAGCTCGCACATTTAATTAAGACGAAGCAAGTCACGTCAGTTGAGTTAACAAAGTTTTTCATCGAACGAATCAAAAAGCACGGTGAAACTTTGCAATGTGTGATTAGCATTCAAGAGGACTTAGCCTTAGCGCAAGCGCGTCAAGCAGATCAGGAAATCGGCGCAGGAAAATACCGTGGTTTACTACACGGAATTCCCTACGGTTTGAAGGATTTGTTTGCCGTAAAAGGGACGAAAACGACCTGGGGCGCTGCACCATACAAAGATCAGGTCATCGATGAAGATGCCTACGTATATGCAAAATTGAAAGAATCAGGCGCCGTTTTAGTCGCCAAATTCACACTAGGCGCCTTAGCCATGGGCGATTATTGGTATGGAGGACGAACGAAAAATCCGTGGAATTTAACTTATGGATCATCTGGTTCATCGGCAGGTTCTGCGTCTGCAACTGTGGCCGGTTTAGTCCCTTTCGCGATTGGAACGGAGACTTGGGGTAGTATTGTTTCGCCAGCCACCACTTGTGGTGCGACCGGATTGCGACCTACTTTCGGGAGTATTTCTCGCTCAGGAGCGATGGCATTGAGTTATTCCCTAGATAAAGTGGGACCTATCTGTCGTTCGGCAAACGATGCGGCTATCGTTTTCAATTACCTACACGGAACGGATGGAAAGGATTTGGCAGCCGTAAACATGCCCTTTAATTACCAGGCAAATCGCCCGGTGAAAGGCATGAAAATCGCCTATGCGAAAAATTATTTTGACAAAATAAAAGATACCACCCGCAGCGAATGGAAGGTATTAGCGGAATTAAAGAAACAAGGTGTGGAATTAATTCCAGTCGATTTTCCAGATGAAAACGTCTACAAAGTAAACATCATGGATGTGGTAATCGGGGCGGAATGTGCGGCACAATTCGACGAGATGACGCGTAAAAATATTGACGATCAACTGACCCGCCAAACCAAATACGACTGGCCGAATCAATTCAGAACGGCTCGTTTCGTTCCGGCCGTGGAATATATTAACGCTCAACGTCACCGCTACCTTTTGATGCAGGAAGTAAACAAAGTCGTGTCACAATTCGATGCGATTATTTGTCCTTCTCGCGGCGGGGGTAATCAATCTGCGATCACGAATCTGACGGGTCATCCGGTCGTTTGCGTTCCTACGGGATTTGATGCGAAAAACAGTTTGCCTACAGGAATTTCCTTTGTAGGAAAATTATACGACGAAGGTACTTTATTGCGTATCGCGCAATTTTACCAAGATCATACCAAACACGAGGAAGCGCATCCAGAGAAATTTCTGAATTGATTGATTTATAGTAGTTTATAATTTTATTTATTTCTAATTTAGAAACATAAACCTATAAAACTATTGAATCATGAGCATCTCCAGACGTGGCTTTTTAGAAAAAAGCGCCTTAGCATCTAGTTTTTTTATTGTTCCTCGCCACGTTTTGGGCGGAAAAGGATTTTTAGCCCCTAGCGACAAATTGGTAGTGGCGGGTATAGGAGTAGGAGGAAAGGGTAAGTCGGATTTGAAGAAATTCTATGAAAGTGGGAAGGCCGAAATTGCTTTTCTATGCGACGTAGATGATCGACAAGCGAAGGATTCCGTAGCCGCTTATCCGAAGGCAAAATACTACAAAGATTGGCGTAAAATGATGGAGGTCGAATCGAAAAATTTCGATGCGGTGTCTGTTTCTACACCCGATCATAACCACGCCGTTCAGGCGATGGCTGCCATGCAATTAGGCAAGCACGTGTACGTTCAAAAACCGATGACTCACGATATTTATGAGGCGCGCATGTTAACGGCGGCGGCTGATAAATACAAAGTGGTGACTCAGATGGGAAACCAGGGTTCTTCTGGTGATGGAGTTAGGCAATTAGTAGAATGGTACGATGCCGGAATTATAGGGGATGTTCATACGGTCCAAATTTGGACCAACAGACCCATCTGGCCACAAGGGATTCCTTGGTCTTCAGCGAAACCTCCGGTTCCAGCTGGTTTAGATTGGGATTTATGGTTAGGAACCGCTCCTTATAAAGACTATGTAGATAATTTAATTCCAGGCTCCTGGAGAGGCTGGTGGGATTATGGCACGGGCGCATTAGGCGATTTAGGTTGCCATTTAATGGAAGCTCCCTTCCGCGTTTTGGGATTAAAATATGCCTCCGATGTACAAGCAAGCGTAGGAAGTGTATTTACCGCATTTGGCCAAAGAGGCGTCTTCCCTGACAGTTGCCCTCCATCAAGTCACGCGACTCTAACATTCCCGAAAACAGCTAAAACGAAAGGTGCTGTCACCATGCACTGGATGGACGGTGGTATCAAACCAGAACGCCCAGAAGAGTTAGGACCGGACGAAATGTTTGGCGACGGAAACTCCGGTATTCTATTTATCGGTACAAAAGGCAAAATGATGGCTAGCGAATACGCGGCTAATCCACGTTTATTACCTCTTTCTAGAAATCAAGAAGTGAAGGTGAAGCAAAAATTAGAACGCGTACCAGGCAGCGCAGAAGGTCACTATGCGCAGTGGGTAGAAGGTGCGATTGCCGGTTACGGAAATAAACAAATGAGTTCGTCATTTGAAATGGCCGGACCATTAACGGAAGCGATCTTGATGGCTAATCTAGCCATTCGCGTAGCCGATATGCCTTTCCCTCGTACTACTGGAAAAGGAAATCACTATCCAGGTTCGAACACAAAATTATTGTGGGATAATGAAAATATGCGCGTAACAAACTTCGATGCGGCAAACCAATTCGTAAAGCGTTCGTACCGTGAAGGCTGGAGTTTAGGAGTTTAAGAAGTATTTGACCGAGGTCTCATAGAATTTGATTAATTTCATCTTCTATGAGACTTCTTTTTTTATTACTGATCAGTGGCAGTCTATTTGCCCAAAGAAAGGTGTCCGACTACATTCGGTCATCGGAATCCATTCATGGGCAAGCTGCGTATTTATCCACTCCCTTCGTCACAGCAGGCGATAAATTATATCTAGTAGGCCACCAAGACGGAACATTTCCTCCCTTAGGCTGGCATGTGAAGGATGAGATGGGCGGGATTTGGGCTCATCCCATTAAATTACTAGACGGTTTCGAAGCCTCCTATGTTGATGGTGAAAAGGTCGTTCAGCTGGATAAAGCATCTTCCTTTATCAATTATCCGTTTGCAAATCAGCAC
>CAIVPV010000334.1 GCA_903907915.1 uncultured Cytophagaceae bacterium | reverse complement strand
CATACCAGGATAGGCTACGAAAATATGCTCTGCCTTAGCCGCCAAAGCTTTATTCGTTATTCCTGCGAAGGAATTCTGTTCCTGAATATAATAGGGGATACCTAGAAATCGAGCAGCTAATAACAAAGGCCCAGAGGCATAACCGCCCACGCCTACAGCTACATCTGGTTTGAAATCCCGTAAAATTTTAACCGATAAAAAAAGGCTTTTTAAAAGTTTAAAGGGAAAGAACAGGTTCTTCCAAACCTGTGTTCTTTGGATTCCTACTATCGGTAAACCGATAATTTTAAAGCCAGCTTTAGGAACTTTTTCCATCTCCATTTTTCCTTCTGCACCCACGAATAAAAACGCAATGGACGAGTCAATTTCCTTCATCGCGTTCGCGATTGAAATAGCGGGATAAATATGTCCCCCCGTTCCTCCTCCAGAAATAATGACGCGTTGAATGGACATTAGGCTAGAGCAGTTTGAACAGGTTCAGGATCTTTGTCCTTGCTAACGGCTAAAATTAATCCAATACTAATCGCTGTAAATATCAAGGACGTACCTCCAGCAGAAATCATGGGCATAGGCTGACCGGTTACCGGACCCGCGTCCACCGCTACTAACATGTTAATGAAAGCCTGGAAAACAATGGAGAAGGTTAGCCCAGCGGATAGCAATCCGCCAAAAGGTTTATTGCTATACTGAATGGCCTTCGCCCCTCGATACATAAAGATGAGGAAGAGGATCGGAATAGCTAGGCCACCCACGATACCATATTCCTCGATGATAATGGCATAAACGAAATCGGATTCGGCCTGAGATAAGATAAAACGTTGTTGGCTTTTTCCAGGTCCTTTCGGGTGAATCGCTCCAGTGGAAATAGCGAATAGGCTAAGTGTAATTTGGTAGTTTTCGTTTTTAGACGAACTTGCTTTTGTTTCATTCTTGCCTATGCGCTGAGCATAGTTCTCAATCCTAGTTTTTACTGTTTGTGCTCGTTGACCAATTCCTAAAGTCACAACGCCAATCGCTAAGGTAGCTACCGCAACGACAATTAGAACGATTTGCTTAGCTGGAACACGACCAAAATACATCAGAATACAACTGGTGAAAAAAATCAAAACACTCGTAGAAAAGTTTGAAAGCATAATTAGGAAGCACGAAATACCGATTTTAAAAAGCATTCGGATGAACATCACGTAATTATATGATTCTGGATCCGCCTGTTTAGAGGAGAAATCTTTAGCGAGACTCGTGATGAGACATAATTTAACCATATCTGATGGCATGAATGAAATAGGCCCTAGGTTCACCCAGCGATTTGCACCCCCTATTTTTGGCCCAAATAATAGGGCAATTAGTACTAATCCCCAAGATAGAATTAAGGCTAAATCGCTAAATTTAGCCACCCTACTATAATTTGATTTAGAGAAGTAAGACATTAAATAAAAGGATATGCCTAAAATGGCTAAAGTTTTGACAAAACTGGAAAGCGGCTCAAGGGGCCCATCCATCGTCAGTTTTGCTTTAGCAGAAAACTGAATCACTAAACCAAACGCGTTTAAAATAAACACGATCAACCAAATCTTGTAATCCCCCTTCAGCTGGACCTCAAATAAATGAACTTCAAAATGATGTAGCAAAAAATTGGCCAATTCGTACCAAAGTTATATAGTACGT
>CAIVPV010000333.1 GCA_903907915.1 uncultured Cytophagaceae bacterium | reverse complement strand
CTTCTTCGATGAGGTGATTGACCACGACAGAAGCGTAACCTTTTCCTCTTGCCATTTCTAACGTAGCAATACGTTCCACTTTAATCCCTTTGTCTGTTTTTCGGTAGCGACCCGTGGCAACAGGTAAATTGCCCTCAAACAATAAATAATGTTTAGCCACCGCGTCTAATGCATCAAACTCCTCCGAAGGAAGGCATTTTTGCTCCTTGACAAATACCTCGGTACGGATCTCAAAAACCTGATCGATTTCTTCAGGAGAAATAGCTTGAATGAGCTTATTTGTCTTGCTTTCCATAGGCTTCGATGATTTTACGCACTAAACGGTGACGAACAACATCGGATCCATCTAATTCAACAAAAGAAATTCCGCTAATACCCGTAAGTATACGTTCCGCTTCACCTAGGCCTGAGGTTTGATGTTTAGGCAAATCAACTTGTGATTTATCACCTGTAATAATCGTTTTAGATTGTATACCCATACGAGTCAAAAACATCTTCATTTGCATTGAAGTGGTGTTTTGGGCTTCATCTAACAGAATAAATGCTTTATTTAGGGTTCGACCGCGCATATAGGCCAAAGGCGCAATTTCTATCGTTCTATTTTCTAAATAAAACTTTAATTTTTCAGCTGGAATCATATCATCCAGAGCGTCATAAATCGGACGCAAATAGGGATCAATTTTTTCTTTCAAATCCCCAGGCAAGAAACCCAAGTTTTCCCCGGCTTCTACAGCGGGACGTGTAATGATAATTTTTTTAACTTCTTTATTCTTTAATGCTTTCACCGCTAAGGCAACAGCCGTGTAGGTTTTACCTGTTCCTGCGGGCCCGATGGCAAAAACGATGTCATTCGTGGATGCAGATTCGACCAGTTTACGTTGATTGGGAGTTTTGGCTTTAATAACGATTCCTTTATTGCCAAAAAGAAGCACGTCTTTATCCTCTACCCAGGGTTGTTCCGTTTCCTCACCCGTGGGGTTCATAACGGCATCAATATAGGCCTGCATATGTTTTTCAGCAAGCGTATGGTGTTTGTCCAAATGAGCCACACAAGAATTCACAATGGCTTCCACTAAGGCAATTTGATCATTCGATCCGCGGACGGTTAATTGCTCGCCTCTAGCAATGATTTTTGATTGTGGAAAAGCGTGAATCAATAAATTGATATTCGCGTTAGCAACGCCTAAAAAGTCAATTAATGAGACCTCTGAGAGGGAAATTATTTTTTCTAACAAGTAAAAATGGGTTTAAATCGTACAGAAGTAAAAATAGGAAATTCTTGAAATTTTATATCTTCCTTTATAATAAAATTTTGAAAATTTAACGTAAAATTGTGGTATGGAATCTAACACCCCCTCATCCATTTATAAAAAAGGAAATCAGTCTGCTGGTATTCGTACCCAAACAGGTCCCACTCGTTTGAGCGATTTGGGATTAGGAAAATTACCTCCCCAAGCTGTAGACTTAGAGGAAGCCTTATTAGGTGCCTTAATGTTAGAGAAAGAACCTTTAGCCAATGTTATCGAGATATTAAAACCGGCAACCTTTTATAAAGAGGGGCACCAGTTAATCTTCGAGTCCATCCAAGGTTTATTCCAAGCTTCACAACCAGTTGATTTATTAACTGTTAACAATTACTTGAAGCAAAATGGTAATTTAGAAAAAGCGGGTGGTACTAGTTATTTAGCACAATTAACCTCGCGTGTAAGTTCTACATCTAACGTCGAATTCCATGCTAGAATCATCATTGAGCAGTATTTAAAGCGTCAGCTAATCCAAATATCCTCTGAAATCCAACGCTTATCTTACGAAGACACATCGGATGTTTTCCATTTATTAGATAAGATGGAGCAAGAACTTTTCACTATTGCCGAATCTAATATCCGCAAGAACTATGAGAGTATGTCGGATATTTTGAAAAAGGCAGTAGATGAATTAGAGAAGAAACAATTACAAAAAAGTGGTTTAACAGGTATTCCATCTGGATTTACTGACTTAGACCGTTTGACTTCTGGCTGGCAGAGACAAGAATTAATCATTATCGCCGCTCGACCTGGTATGGGTAAAACAGCTTTTGTCGTATCTGCATGTAGAAATGCTGCGGTTGATTTTGGACATTCTGTTGCCTTGTTTTCACTAGAGATGAGTGCTGTTCAGTTAGTGAATCGTATTATTTCAGCTGAAGCGGAAATCGAAGCAGACAAGATTCGTCGAGGTAAATTAGAGCCGCACGAATGGCAGCAATTACACACGAAAATCAATAAATTATTTGAAGCAAATATGTTTATCGATGATACACCGGCCTTATCTATCCTAGAATTAAGAGCCAAGTGTCGTCGTTTAAAAGCCCAAAAAGGTATTGACCTCGTTGTCATCGATTACCTTCAATTAATGACCGGTGATAGCTCCGGAAAAGGCGCTAGCGGTAACCGTGAACAAGAAATTGCCCAAATATCCCGTGCATTAAAGCAATTAGCGAAAGAACTTGATGTTCCTGTTATTGCGCTGTCACAATTAAATCGTTCCACTGAGACGCGTGGTGGTAACAAAAAACCACAATTGTCTGATCTTCGTGAATCGGGTGCGATTGAGCAAGATGCCGATCAGGTAATGTTCATCTACCGCCCAGAATATTATGGAATTACGGCTGATGATCAAGGAAACTCGATTACTGGAATGGGGGAGATTATTATGGCCAAAAACCGTTCAGGCTCACTCGACAATGTTTGGCTGAAATTCATAGGTAAATTCACGAAATATTGTGACTTAGATTTCCAACCATTCTCGAACAACAAAGAAGGAGGTAATTTTGACCTAAGTGCATTAGGCGATCAAACTTCGGCTTTCGAATCAGGCAATGATAACGTTTTCAAAGGAAGCAAAATGAACTTACCGCCAGAGGATTATGATCCTTTGAACACTCCGTTTTAAAAATTGCGTTTGCAATTTTTAAAACTTAAAGAATAAAGCACAAAGCACAAAGTTGGAATCCCCTTCGGGGATACATTTCTGAAATACAAAAAGGGCGATTTATCGCCCTTTTTGCTTAAATATTTATGCTTTATGCTCTATTCTTGGTGCTTTAAGTAAATACGTAGCACAATTTCGGAATCGCGTAATGAAATATTCTATGCTCTAAGTTTCAACCTCACTATATTCTCCACATGATGCGTCTGCGGAAACATATCCACTGGATGAACGACATCTACCTCATAGGAGGCATCTAATAATGCTAAATCACGTGCCTGAGTAGCCGGATTACAAGAAACATAAACAATTTTTGCTGGCGTCACTGCCAAAATTTGATTCACTACATCTACATCCATTCCTGCACGAGGAGGATCTGTGATTATGACGTCCGGAACGCCATGGATAGCAATAAATTCTTCAGTCAATACTTTTTTCATATCTCCTGCAAAGAAGGTAGCATTCTTAATGCCATTTAATTCAGCATTAATACGGGCATCCTCTACTGCCATTTCGACGTATTCTAAACCTACCACTTTAGTAGCATGTTTCGCTAGAAATAAACCGATGGTTCCCGTGCCTGTATACAAGTCATATACGACTTCATTCCCTTGTAAATCAGCATATTGACGCACCAATTGATACAATTTAAGGGCTTGCTTGGCATTGGTTTGGAAAAAGGACTTAGGGCCAATTTGGAACTTCAAATCCTCCATGGTTTCTACCATAAAAGGTTTTCCGTGAAAACATATAACTTCCAAATCATGGAAAGTGTCGTTTCCTTTTTGGTTTACCACATAATTTAAAGAAGTAATCATCGGAAATGTTGACTTCAAAAATTCCATCATCAAATTTATTTCCTCTTCAGTCGCAAAGGCAAACTGAACGGTGACCATCCATTCATCGGTAACGGTATTTCTGATAATCAGGTTTCGCAAAGCACCTTCTTTTTGATTTTTCAATTCATAATAGGAGATACCGTTTGCATCAGCAAAATCACGAACACCATTACGAATCGCATTAGACGGATCGGGTTGTAAATAACAATGATCGACAGACAAAATCTTATCAAAACGGCCAGGAACGTGGAATCCCAAGGCATTCATAGATCCCAAATCTTCTTTACCAATTTCATCCTCCGTTAGCCAACGGGCACAAGAAAAAGTGAATTCTAATTTATTGCGGTAATAGTAGGTCTCTTCAGAACCTAGAATTGGTTGAAATTTAGGAAGTTTCACTTTCGCGATACGAGTCAAATTATCTTTTACTTGACGCGCTTTGAAGGCCATTTGGGCTTCATAAGAAACGTGTTGCCATTTGCATCCGCCACAAATACCGAAATGGCTACAAGCCACGTCTGTACGATGTTTTGAAAGGGCTTGAATGTTGATGGCTTGAGCTTGCTTAAAACTTTTCTTCGACTTTAAAATACGTAAATCAGCGATATCTCCAGGAGCTACGGCACCTTGTACAAAAATCACTTCATCGTTCACTTTGGCAATACACTTTGCCTCAGCAGCAAAATCCAATATGGCAATTTGTTCCAACACCACAGGGGCTTTCTTTTCTTTTTTCTGACTCATACGGCTAAAAATGTGCACAAAAATACGGCTTTATATGGTCAAGCCAACCAATTCAAGATAAAACCTTAACTTCGTAAGGAAATTTATTAGTATGAAGAATCAAGTTGTTATCATCACAGGTGCGTCATCGGGTATAGGAAAGGCTTTGGCCCATGAATACGGAAGAAAAGGGGCACAAATAGTTATTACAGGACGAAACGAACAGAATCTAACCGCGGCAGAAGCAGAATTAAAAGCAGCTGGAATAAACGCCAAAGGAATCGTTTGCGACTCCGCGTCAGAAGAGCAAACCCGTGCGATGGTAAATCAGGTTATTCAACTATTTGGCAGAATAGATCTATTAATTAACAACGCAGGCATCTCCATGAGATCTATGTTCGAAACAGTAGATCTACAAGTTCTGAAACAAGTAATGGATATTAATTTTTGGGGGACGGTATACGCCACCCATGCTGCATTGCCTCATATTAAAGCCGTAAAAGGAGGGATAATAGGTATTTCATCTAT
>CAIVPV010000332.1 GCA_903907915.1 uncultured Cytophagaceae bacterium | reverse complement strand
TTGCCCTTTTCTGAAGCCCAATCGATCCAATCTCGAGTCGCTTGAATACCTCCTAAAAAGCTAGGCTTAAGGATGATATAATCTGGGTCGATGAACGAGGCAATCGATTTATCCTGCATTCCGATGAGTTCCTCGTCTAAAGCGATGGGAAGAATTTGCTGAGCTATAAGTTTTCTCATTTCGTCGGGCTGTCCAGCTTTTATGGGCTGTTCGATGGAATGAAGATCGAAAGCGGCTAATTTTTCCAGTTTGAAAGGAGCCTCAATAGGAGAGAAGGCGCCGTTTGCATCGACGCGCAAAGTTAATTCATCGGCGGAAAACCGGGAACGAATGCTTTTTATAAGGGATAGTTCAGTCTCAAAATCAATGGCACCTATCTTTAATTTCAAACAAGAATAACCTTGTTGTAATTTTTGCTCGATTTGCTCGCGCATAAATTCGGCGGATCCCATCCAGATGAGTCCGTTGATGGGAATTTTTTGCAAACCCGAACAAAAGTCGTTTTGAAAGGGAGCAGAAAAATCAAGCAAGGCGGTTTCTAAGGCAAATCGAAAGGACGGTTGTTCGAACGGAATTTCAGAGATCCACTCTTGAATGTCTGTCGGCAAAGCTAAACCTTGAAAAGGGGCTAAAGCCTTCTCAAAAGCGGCAGAGCAATCTTCCGAAAACTCTGGACTTAGTCCAAATAAGGGGCCGGCTTCACCTATGCCCCGACGAACGCCATCCGAAATCTCCACGAAATAGGATTTCTTCTTTGTTAATACTCCGCGGGAGGTACCCGCTTCGAAGTGAAATAGGAGTTCGTGGGGAAGAAATCGGAGACTGATTTTAGACATGATGCAATTTATTATTTTCTATTCGATTTTGTGCCCTCCCGTATTATTTTTAGCTTTAAGGTTATTATATGAAGCACTTAATTACCTTTCTTCCGTCCTTGCTTTTTGGCCTAATTACCTATGTCCGGAATAAACTCTATGACTGGGGAATTTTGCCTGCTAGCTCATTTGAAAAGCCTCGAATTATAGTGGTGGGTAACCTAGCGGTAGGCGGAACGGGAAAGAGTCCTTTAGTGACTTATTTAGTCCAAAATTGGCGTACAGGTGATCGATTAGGCATATTGAGCCGTGGTTATGGTCGTAAAACAAAGGGGTATATAGAGGTGAAAGTGGAATCGACGGCGGAAGAGGTGGGGGATGAACCTTTGGCCTATAAAATGGTATTTCCTGAGCTGCCGGTAGCGGTTTGTGAAAAGCGAACGCTAGGAGTTCAAGAAATGCCAGAAGTGGATGTGTTAATTTTGGATGACGCTTTTCAACATCGGTCCTTAAAAAGTTCCCTTAATTTAGTTTGTTCTACTTTTGCGCAGCCCTTTTATACAGATTCGCTATTACCACATGGGCGTTTGCGGGAGTCAGCAAAAGGAATTTCAAGAGCTGATGCGGTCATCGTGACGCGTTGTCCGGCCATTTTAACGAAGGAGCAGAAATCTAATTTTGCGCAGGGCGTTTTGCGTAATTCTAGAGAGGAAAAACCGATCTTTTATACGAGTGTGCGCTATGGAAAACCGGAGGGGCCACGCGAGTATTTGCCTACAAAATGGTGCTTATTTGCCGGCATTGCAGATCCTCAACCCTTTTTCCTTGCTTCGGCCTCCTTAGGTCAGGTGTTAGAAGAGGTGGTTTACAAGGATCACCATGAATATACAGATATAGAATTGCTTGAATTTGAACAACAGGCCAAAAGCATGTCAGGCGATGAAGGTTTTTTGACCACTCATAAGGATTTTGTAAGGTTTCAGGCTCACTTAGGCGCTATGCCTAATTTAGCCAACCATTTATATTATTTGCCGATGGAAATGTATTTCATTGATCAGGAAGAGCAGTTTTGGGACTGGTTAGGAAAAAATTAAATTTGTAGCGTGAAATATAAACTGGTTTTACTTCTTGTTTTTCTGGGTATTTCGCCTGTTTTCGCACAGACTTTGCAGTCTGCTGGTGGAACCGGAGATCGAAATTCCTTTCCAGATCCCATGGCGCCTAAGGATCCGAATGCACCGAAACCCGTTTCGAATGGAAAGTCAGGTCGTGCGGCTTTGGATGACTCCACTAAAATGTTGTATGGCCCTCAAACCATGTCTTATTTTAACGAGGAAGATGTTTTGAATGGCCGAGGAGCAAAAAAATCTGTAGATACAAGTTTACACCTGTTTCACCGCTATTTATTTCAGGAAAGAGGGGATTTTTTAACCGCTCATTTAGGAAATGAAGGTACGGCAGTACGAAATGTTTTTGTTAAGAAACCGGAAAATTTAGGTACACATTTAGGCTATAACGCCTATATGCCTTATGCCTTTGCCACCGATGAGGTAAAATATTATCAGACAAAATCCCCTTATTCCGATATAGAGTATTATTTAGGAGCTGGAGAGCAAACTCGTTTGAATTTTACCTTTGCACGAAACATCGATTCACTTTGGAATATCGGGTTTGAGATTCAGAGGCAAGTGTCGGATAAATTTTTAACAGATAAAAATTATAAATCGGGTAATCAGTCCTTAACAGGTCAATGGGGTGTTTTATTCCAAACGAATTTCAGAACCCGAAATAATCGTTACCGGCTTTTATCACATCTGAATTATTTTGATATGGGTATTCAGGATCAAGGAGGAATACAATTATTGAATGGCTTAGATCCGACTTCGGCTTTGAAGTACACAGATAATGGTGCCTTATTTACTAACTCAGGTGTTCAG
>CAIVPV010000331.1 GCA_903907915.1 uncultured Cytophagaceae bacterium | reverse complement strand
AGCGCCCCTACCTTAGCTGGTTCAGCATCACTAGGATTACGAAATGGTTTTTTACCTCGCGTAAATGGGGAGGTACCAGCCTTTGAAGATGATTTCAAAATAAACTCTTTAGTAGGCATCAAACTGACCGTACCTATCTATTCTGGAAAAAGAGCAAGTATGCAACAATCCATCGCTAGACTTCAACAAGAACGAATAAGCTTACAAAAAGAGGATACACAAACTAAATTAGCCTATGATTTAAGACAAGGAGAAGCTAATTTAAGCCTGATACAAGACAAATTAGCCACACAGAAAAAAGTGATTGAGCAAGCAAAGTATGCCTATCAATTAGGCGAAGCTCGTTATAAAGAAGGGACGATTAAGCAATTGGAATTAGATCAAATCCAAAACTTATTAGAAGAAGCCCAATTGCAAGAAGAGAATTTTAAATTTCAATTCAACCTCCAGCAATTGGACCTATTAAAAACGCAGGGCGTTAAGTTTTGGGAATTATAGGTTAAACGTAGCTGCAACTCCAGCATGGAATAATTTACCATCGTAGATCGTCAAGCCCTTTTTTAAGGCATCGTTTTGAATACAAGCCTCAGTCCAGCCTAGATTTGCTAGTAGATGTACGTAAGGTAAAGTGGCCTGCGTCAACGCTAAAGTGGATGTCTGCGGAACAGCTCCTGGCATATTGGCTACGCAATAATGCACAATTCCATCAATTTCGAAGATCGGGTTTTCGTGCGTCGTAGGTTTGCAGGTTTCAATGCAACCTCCTTGATCCACAGCCACATCAACTAAAACAGTTCCTGGCGCCATCTTTTTAAGATCGTCGCGCTTGATTAAATGGGGAGCTTTGGCTCCATGTAATAATACCGCACCTACAACTAAATCGACTAAAGGTAAAGCCTCTTGAATGGCATAGGACGTAGAGAATTGCGTAGCTACATTAGCTGGCATCATCTCATCTAAAAAGCGCAGACGAGCTAAATTAGTATCCATGATCGTTACATTCGCTCCTAAACCTGCCGCCATTTTTGCGGCCTGAGTTCCTACTACACCTCCTCCTAAAATTAATACATTCGCCGGTTTTACTCCTGGTACACCGCCCAGTAATTTACCTTTACCTCCTTGTGGTTTTCCTAAATAAAAGGCACCCACTTGAATGGCCATTCGTCCCGCCACTTCAGACATAGGGGTCAACAAAGGCAAACTACGATCGGCTAATTCTACTGTTTCATAAGCTATACAAACAGAATTAGAGGCAATCATCGCTTCCGTCAACTCTCTAGAAGCAGCGAAGTGGAAATAGGTAAATAAAATTTGGTTGCGTTTTATCAGTGGAAATTCAGAGGCCAAAGGTTCTTTAACCTTCACAATCATCTCCGCCATCGCATAAATTTCAGCGGCTGTACTTAAAATGGAAGCACCAGCAGCCTTGTATTCTGCATCAGACAATCCAGAACCTTCACCAGCCGAAGCTTGAACATATACTTGATGTCCATTAGCCGTTAAACCTTGGACACCTGCCGGAGTTAAGCCTACCCTGAATTCCTGCACTTTAATTTCCTTAGGAACACCTATGATCATATCAATAAGTTTGAAAAAGAAAGGCCACCGAAAAATTTCCGCTGGCCTCTACCTTTGATGAAGTATAATTAATACAAATATAGAAAAGGCCATAAAATATCTTGTATATCTTTAATAAATAAGTAATATTTACTGTATAATTTAATTTTAACAGAAATAGTTATTAAATCAATTGAATTAATAACCCGAATTCCGAAAACTTTATGGCAAAAAATACCGGATTAGACGATTTAGACTTTAAAATCCTCCAAATCATTCAAAATGATAGCCAAAAAACCTTGAAAGAGATCTCTGAGCAAGTAAATCTATCCCTAAGCCCTACCCATGATAGAATAAAACGCATGGAAGCTGATGGATATATTCAGGGTTATGTGGCCTTATTGAATAGAAAAAAACTAAATCTAGGCCTACTAATACACTGCCAAGTAACATTAGAAAAACAAAACAGAAAAAACTTTCGCGAATTCGAAGAAGCTATTCTAAATTTTCCGGAGGTAACATCCTGCCATTTAGTATCTGGAAACTTTGACTATTATTTAAATGTCGTCAGTGCTGATGTAGCAAGTTACAATCAATTTTATCAAGAGAAACTAGCCGTTTTACCTTCTGTCGCTCACATTAGCACCTTGTTTGTCATGGATGAAATAAAACAAACTACGGCATTGCCCGTGTAAATTTTGTATCTTTGTATTCTATTTGGGATCGACCGGTTTTGACAGCTTATGTAGTCCGGTTGTAAGCACGTCGGGAGTTGTTGGCATTTCCTGTTAAAAAAACCATCAAATTATAGCTGGCAATACTTCGTATGCCATGGCTGCTTAGTCTGATAGACTAACCAATTGCCATCGTTCAGCCCTGTCTAAACTCTGCCGACGGGGGATTCTGAGCGTCGACACGCAGAGTCGCTGTTTCTGATTTCTCTATTGATTCAGTAGTATCCAGAGGATAAGTGTTAGGTAAGGTCTGATTTGAACCTGTCTATCATCGAAAATTAATCTAATCTAAACGTGTAGAAAGCTTCAGTTCTCTAGGTTTGGACGAGGGTTCGAGTCCCTCCGATTCCACCAGATAAAAAAAGCCCCAATTTCTTGGGGCTTTTTTTTATACTACCTGCAAAAGATTAAAACACGCTCTTCTGAGCGGCCATCTTTTCGATATCGGCAACAGATCTTGGCGTTCCTTTGGAAAGATTCACATTCCCTGTTTCCGTAATTAAAATATCATCTTCGATACGAATACCGATGTTCCACCATTTCTTATCGCATTTACTTCCTGCTGGAATGTATATACCTGGTTCTACCGTAATAACCACACCTGCCGCTAAAACGCGAGGTCCTAAATCGTGTACATCGAGACCAAGGTGATGTGAAGTTCCATGAGGAAAATAGGTACGCGCCTCTTTCTCATTTGCTACAATTCCTAATTTGATTAAGCCTGCATTTACCACAGCGCGTGAAGCTGCGTCCACGTCACTAAAAGGCGCGCCAGCCTTACTAGCCGCAATACCTGCATCTTGTGCAGCTAGAACGATCTCGTACAAGGCTTTTTGAGCTTCGCTAAACTTTCCATTCGCCGGAACAGTTCGGGTGACGTCTGCCGAATAACCGTGGTATTCCGCTGCACAATCGCTCAATAAAAGATCGCCATCTTTGATCGTTTTCAAATTAGTGATATAATGCAAGACACAGGCATTTTCAGCCGCACCATTGATACTATTATAACCCGGATATTCTGAACCTGCGTTTTTGAAATGATATTCCATAATCGCCTGAGCCTGGTATTCTTTCATCCCTGGCTTAATCGCACGCATCACATCATTATGCCCTAAAGCACTAATGGATGCCGCTTTTTGGATTAAAGCAATCTCTTCTGGTAGTTTGATACCTCTTAAATTTCGTAAGGTATTTAAAGTAGATCTAGAGGCCAAAGGCTTGGCCGAAGCAGTCACTAAACTATCTACCAAAGAAGCCATACGAGAAAGAGCATCCTCTTTAGGCTTATATTTTGCAAAGATACCTTCTGTTCGATATAAGGTATAAACTGAATCTACAGCGGCTAAAGAAATAGATGATGAAGTAAATTGCTCATTAATGAACACATTTTCCATTTTACTTCTAGCTTTAAAACCTTCAGTCCCTAAAATTTTACCCGTCCATAGTTCTTTGAATGGATCACGGTTTTGAACAAAAATAAATTCTGTTCCTGTTTTGCCTAATAGGGTAACCGGCTTCTTGAATAACAATAAAACGGCGTTAGGCTCTTCTAAACCTGTTAGATAGTAAAAGTTTTTGTTCTGGGCGTATTGAAACTCCGTATCATTACTGCGTTGGCGCGTTTGTGATGCAAAGAAGATACCCACGCCTTTGTCAGACATCTTTTCCTTAAAGGCAGCACGACGACCTGCGTGAAATTCAGGGCTTAAATAATCCGTCGGATAATCTTGAGCGATAGCAGATTGCAATGACAAAGTCGCGAACAATCCGATGATGAGGTGTTTGATTTTCATTTGAAAATAGAATTTTGAAGTAGAAAGATAATAAAAAAGGCTCCACTTGGAGCCTTTCAATTAATTTTTTTGGCCAAAATACCGACTCAGCCAGAAACCGCATAATCCCCAAGCCACAATAGCATCGATCATTTGCGCTCTTAAATCATATACAGGATACCAAATGTGTTCCGTGTAAGGAATATTACAAAATGCCATTATACCTACAGCGATAGAAACCCCAACAATCGTCGACCTGCGTGGAATCTTTAATTTAGATATAATCCAAACGAGTAAAAACACCATAAATACATCCACTATAAAACCGCGGATCATATTCATATTCATATCTGTGTTATAGGAGGAATAATAGATAACACGCGCCCAAGGCTTACCCGCAATGGATTTCGTGAAGCCTTCTAGCTCATCCATCGATTGATTATGACTCATTCGTGGCATAATATAGCCACCAGGTTCTAATTCAATTTTATGCAAATAGTTTAAAACGGAATCCTGCTTAGCGGTGTATTGTTGCACAGGTTCATGTAAATTGAACGCAACATGCGATAAAGTCTGCCAAATAAAGATGATTAATCCGCCAACTAAAGAACCAATTATTACTTTTTTCATCGGGTTTACAATTTATTGAACGGCAAAAGTAGGAATAAAATCCTAAACCCTATCAATAATATGCTATTTAGCTCTTAAGATTTCAGAACCCGCTAATAAATAACACCCAACACCAAAATCCTCAAAATTAGGGACCGAGGTCTTTGTCACTGGTTGAGAATCCTTTGGCTCCTTCCCTGTTCCTTGTACATAAGATAAGAAACCAGTGGGTTGAACACAGGAATCAATGGCTTTCCAGCCTTTATCGACTGATTTTTGGTATTTCGAGGCAGACAATATTCCTTGACGAATGCCCCATGACAGGCCATAAACAAATAAAGCGGATCCGGTTAATTCTGGACCACCATAATTCGATTCATCCGTCAAACTCACATTAAAAAATCCATCCTTACGTTGTAGAGGCAATAATGCCGCTGCCATATCTTGAAAATCCTTTACATATTCTGCTCGATAAGGCGCATTAGCAGGCAGTAAATCTAGCGTCCTAGCTAAAGCAGCAAAGACCCAGCCATTACCTCTAGACCAATAGCAATTAGTTCCATTAGGCTCTTTATAAGGTGGTATAAAGTCTTTATCTCTCCACCATAAATGTTCCTGCTGATTATACAATTTGACTTTTGTGTCGGTATATAAATCGTGCATTTTATTAAAATACCGATCATCTTTAAATCGAAGACCAAGACGCGTATATACCGGCATGCTCATTTGGAGGCAATCTACCCAAGACCAATCGTTCGACTTTTCGGTCGCCACCATATTGTCTATATTCTCTTTAATCGGCTTAATACGTGCAGAATCAGCCTTTAAATCAAATAAGTCCAAATAAACCTGACCGCAGGCCTGGTCATCCGCGTTTCTTGTTTTTAACCCATTACGCAAAGACCAGTGGTGAAACTCTCCCCAATCCTCCATGTATTTCAGGTCAGACGCTTTAGGATCTAACTTATATAACTCGATTAATCCCTCATAAAAGACGGAACGAGTCCAAATATTGGAGGGACGCGTCTTATCAGGGCTCACGATTACCTTAGTCACATCAGGCCAAATACCTTGAAAATAAGATTTTGCCAAATGCATATTTGCCAGTACCTGTGTGCGATCCGGCTTTACTGCAAAAACACTTAATGGCAATAGTAAAAAGAGTAATTTCTTCATTAGGCTAAATAGAAGACGGGCGTTAAATCAATAGTAACAGGCGAATGATCTGTATTCGTCTCCATAAGATCCGCCATATATGCCCACCATTTTTTCATCACTTCCTGAGCTGGAAGAGAATCAAGTGTTGATAAATCAGGCGCTTCTACATATCCGAATAGCATACGGGTGCTTTCATCAAAGAAAATGGAATAGTTTTGAATACCTGCCTGATGTAGTAATTCGACTAATTCAGGCCAAATTTCATCATGTCTTTTTTTGTATTCAACCGAATGACCGGGAAGTAAATACATTTTAAACGCCTTTCGCTGCATAAGAATTGATTTCTTATAGAAGGCGTAAGGCTAGCGATTTTACTCAGATATTCGTTCAGAAAATGCTTGTAGGGCTGCATCATCGAAGCCTAAATGAGTCACAAAACGAACATAAGATGGACCAAAAGGAGCGCAATAGATTTCTTTTTCTTTCAATTCTGCTACTTTTTCCACGGAGGATAATCCATCTTGCAATTGCAAAATGACAATATTAGTAGCGACAGGTAAAATAGCTTTCACCCAAGGCAGTTTTTCACACAAGGAGGCAATAACACGAGCTCGGGCATGATCTTCTT
>CAIVPV010000330.1 GCA_903907915.1 uncultured Cytophagaceae bacterium | reverse complement strand
CTTCTTCGCATTTTTTTCTGAAAGTCCTTTTAGTTTAGGCAAGATAGCTTGTGCTACTTGGTCGATTAGTTTTTTGTTATCTTCACTCATAATGGTTTTATTTAATGTGATGATCAAAGCTATGTAAAGAAATTGTTAAATAAAATTAAATTATGTTAACATTTAGGTAACATAGAAAAATTTAACATTGGAACTAGCTAGGGGAACTGAATTTTAACCCCACAATACCCACAATAATCAGGGTTAAGAAGAAGATTTCGAGACTGTTCGTAGGCGTTTTTAAAATAAACACATCGAATAATTTAATAAAAACAAGTGAAACGGCTGTCCAACTGGCGATAGCTAATGTTAATGGAATGCTTTTGAGCGAGAGAGATAAAAAGAAAATATTGGCGCCACCTAATCCTAGGTACATGAGCAAATAGCCAATTTCTTTTCCTACTGGGGCACTGAAGAAAGGATTTTCAGTGATGGCAAACTTAATAGAATTCAAACTCACTTTTTTAAGTGAGTAGGTCCAGGCCGCTTCGAATCCTGCTGCAATTAAAAGGAAGGCCCAGGCTTTAAACATAGGAGGAATACGTGTTAGTAAATCGACCGTCTGAATATAAATCGATAATGGCGTAGCCAGGTTTTGTTTGTTGGTAATTTCCGCCCCACCAGGCTCCGCTTACGGCTCCATTGCAACAATACGTCACTCCATTGTATTCGACACGATCCAATAAGTGTATATGGCCTGATATGGCTAATTTTACATTTGGGTAGTGTAGGAAAAGGTTTTTGAGTTCATTCGCATCTTCGTGCATCCACCTACCTGGTACATTCCATTGGTTATTTTCAAAGCGATTTCCATCGAAGAAAATACAAGCCGCAAGAATGGGAATATGAGAAACAATCATGACGGGCTTGTGGCTAGGAATAGCTTTTAATTCATTCTTTAGCCAGTGCATTTGAGCCTCATCAATTTTTCCCGTATACCATTTTCCTTCTACGTTTGGACTGATACTGTCTAGGCTGATCATATGCCAATCGCCTAAGTCTTTAGAGAAATACAAAGACGATTCCTTTATCTCATCTAAGGCATATTTTTTGCCTTCTATAATGCTTTCTGGACTTTCGTTCTTCACCCAAATATCATGATTACCTAAGGACTGAATGATAGGAACAGAAAGCTCTTTTTCGATCACATTATTCCAGGTACGCCACTGTTTTTCAGCGATAGCCCGTCCTCCTCTATGCGCATCCATAATCGCATCACCACTGTTGATAATAAGATCTGGTTTGTGAGGTAAAGATTGGATATGGTCCAAACATTTGGAAAAGCCTTTCGCAGCACCAATTAACGGCATCATGTGCACATCTGTTATGTGTGCAATTCGAAAAGGTTTTTCAGGAGTGGGGGTGGTATTTCCTCTTCCGATGGTGGGAAGAGTGAGGGTTCCGAGGGTTAATCCCAAGGTTTGCAGAAGGGATCTTCTATTCATTTAATAGAACTAAATGTCTACACAAAAATAGGTTCTAGACAATTTTACTATGTTGATTAATGATAAAGTTATTATTAACAAATCATAAAAAAAGGGAGCTTCATGGGCTCCCTTTTTATGTTTATTTAACGCGACCAGCGGAATCGACGTCTGCCTAACATGCCAGACAAACCCGTTCCTTGGTTTTCTCTGAAGTTAGCCACGTAAACTGGCTGTGCGATTAATTCTGAAAGGTGTCCTGCCATTAGGCTTTGGGACTTAGCCACCCACTCCTGGTATTGGTTTTGTACAGAAACGTGAGAAGGTAAATATTTTTTGAAAATGCTTAAGTCAAATGACGAAGCACCAATTCCTGCTCCGGACATTTCACCATCGAAAGCATTAATCATCTGTTCGATGTGATTAGGTACCGGAACCATCATCGCGGGTTTTCCTAAGTACATCGCCTCAGCTACTGACTCGAAACCTGCGGTTGAAATTAAACCGGCACATTCGGTCATTTTGGCCAAATAATTCTCCGCATCAATCGGATGAAACGTCAGTGAATCAGAATAGTGATATGTTTCTTTTCGAGCTGGATTATCCCAAAAGCAATCCAACTTCACGTCTGGATTCGCATTTGACCAGTTCATGATATCTTCAGATAGACGGAAGTGTGTTAAATAGGCTAACCAGCGCTCGCCCGCTTTGGGCACAATGCTTTTTACTTGCTCACGCAAAAGGGGAGGAACTACTTCAATTTTTGCGTCATTATCAATAGGACGGAAGGATAAACCTAATAATTTCTTCGAACCGATCGACGTAATCATCGTATTCATATTCAAAAGTATACGGTCGATTTTCTTCTCTGCGATGCTCTCAAAGTTCTTGTTTAATAATAAATACTGATGGCCTACGGACATCGTTGGGATTTTTGATCCCGATTTTAACTTATATAATCCCGTAATGGACTCGTAGAAATTCACGATTCCG
>CAIVPV010000329.1 GCA_903907915.1 uncultured Cytophagaceae bacterium | reverse complement strand
TTTTAATTCTGCTTTACCTTGATCAAAACTTACATTAGCAAAGGAGATCGCTTTGTTCTTTTCAACCGTTTGAAGAAAGAAGTTACGACTAACAAGTACAAAATTCTTCTCTTGACTTAGGTCAAAACTTTCTACTTTAGAAAAATACCCCGACTTCTTAACCTGAATGGTAAAAGGCTTTTTAGCAGGCCACATAAAACTATAATCCCCTACATAAGGATCATAATCAATTGAAAGCGTATCAGTTGGATTGGCTTTTGATTTAATCAAAATACGAGCCGCCATATTCTCCTTCGTCTTTTGACTAATTACTTGACCAGTCATCTGTATAAGTGTTAATGGTTTCGCCTTCTCCGGTATTTTTATGCGGAAAATATCTTCTGCTCCCAAAGAGTTTTCTGTCGAACTAAAATAGGCAAAGTCCCCTTTAGCTGAGACTGAAAAATAACCATCCCACTGTGGCGTATTAACAATAGGACCTAAATTTTCTGGTACAGTCCAATTTTGCCACGTATCATCTAATCGACGAGATAAAAAGATATCATTATTACCGTATCCTACATGACCACTGGAAGAAAAATACATGGTTACTCCATCAGGGGCAATAAAAGGTGTGGATTCAGCTTCACCGCTATTCACAACTGGTCCAATATTCTTAGGTTCAGACCAGGTATCATCCGAGTTGAGGAATGAAACATATATATCTTTTCCTCCGTAAGAATCTTTTGTTTCGGTGGTCATCAAAAGAACTTTCCCGTTAGGAGCTAAAGTGTATTCTGAAAACTCTGACTTATTTTTAAAGTTGACTATTTTTAATGCTTTAGGGAAACTCCATTCTCCCGTTCGTAACAAAAAGGAAAAGGAGACACCTTTCTCCATTGTACCATCTTTACCGTAGACATTATTTAACAATAAGGTCTTTCCATTAGGTGTAATGCCGCAAACAGCGTTGTTTTCGTCATTATTGATAGGAGCGGAGAAAAGACTAGCTTTAGACCACGTTCGATCTGATTGCCAATTAGATACCCAAATGTCTTGGTTTTTGTTAGTCCCTAAATTTTCCGGGTGCTTCCAACGGGTAAAATAAAGTTTTTGGCCATCAGGACTTACTACTGGACAAATCTCATTAAACTTAGAATTAATTGCGTTACCTAGATTTTCCCGAGCTAAATAAGCATTCGCATCCGAGGTCAATTTAAGTGAGGATTCAATAGGCTCATCGCTATCAGAGATACCAATGGCATCAATTTGAGAAAAACCCTTCACACGTAATGAATTAAAAGAAATCTTTAATCCCTTTAATTTAAAACTGGTTTTAGTGGGTAGGCGTATGGTTGTTACTTGAGAACCAGCTGTATTATAAGCCGGTGAAAATGTGCGTAATGGATAAATCTTATTATTCTGATCTAGGCCTTCTACTGAAGTAATACTTCCGGCTCCATAGTTTTCAAAAATGGCAATTTGTTTTACAGCCATAGTCGTATCAAATCCAACTAAAAGATATTCTCCATCCGGACTATCAGCGGTCATAGTTTGCCAAGCACTAGGACTAGCAGACATTTTAGGGTATTTACTAGGCTTTCCAAGGGCATGTAAGGCTCTAAATTCTCTTCCTAACAAAGGATCTTTGTATTCACTAGAAACAGCGATAACTTGGGACGCCCATCTAACTTTTTGGGCGAAAGTAAGGGTAGAAACAAAAATCAACAAGATGAAGATTCTTACACCCATCTGATTAGTTCGCTACAGACAATAATTCCGTAATGGTAGCCTTAGGGTCAGCGGAAGCAAAAACAAAGCTTCCTGCGACTAATACAGTAGCTCCAGCTTGGTATAAATCTGCTGCATTTGCCATAGTAACACCACCATCGATTTCAATCTTTAACGAAGTATTACCAGCTTCTGCAGCCATTTCAGCTAAACGTTTGGTTTTATTAATTGCCTTAGGGATGAATTTTTGACCGCCAAATCCGGGATTCACTGACATGATCAAGGCTAAATCTAAATCAGCAATGATGTCTTGGTATACTTCCACTGGCGTTCCAGGATTAATAGCCACACCGGCTAGGCAACCTGTATCTTTAATTTGTTGAATCGTACGATGAATATGTGGACAAGCTTCAAAATGAACAGTGATAACTTTAGCTCCAGCTTTGGCAAAAGTAGAAATATACTGTTCTGGTTTCTCAATCATTAAATGAACATCTAAAACCTTAGTTGCTACTTTATTTATCGCTTCTAAAACAGGGAATCCAAAAGAAATATTAGGTACAAATACCCCATCCATCACGTCAATGTGAATCCACTCTGCTGCAGATTCATTCAACATTTGTATTTCTGAACCTATGTTCAAAAAATCACAAGCTAAAACCGAGGGGGCAATGATCAAATTTCTCATATACAAAGGTATAAAATATTCCTAAACCTTGTTTCCCGCTTGATTCCAATTGAATTAAGTTTTAATTTCGATTATGGATATTAATCAGCGGATGAATGAACTCATAGAGAAGATAAATCTTTATAATGAGGCATATTATCAGAATAATGAAAGTATAATTTCGGATCAAGCATTCGACCAATTACTCGCTGAATTAATTCAATTAGAACTGAATAATCCTCTTTTTGCGCGTTCCGACAGTCCTACACAAAAAGTAGGCGGAACAATTACGAAAGAATTCAAGTCTGTTACACATCAATTTCCTATGTTATCTTTAGGAAATACGTATAATGAAACTGATTTGCGTGATTTTGATGAGCGGGTTAAAAAAGGTTTGGATGGGGAATCTTTTGAATACGTTTGTGAGCTGAAATTTGATGGTGTGGCGCTATCGTTTTGGTATACGAATGGTGTATTACAAAAAGGTGTTACTAGGGGAGATGGTTCGAGAGGGGATGATATAACCGCTAATGTAAAGACAATTAAAAGTTTACCTATTCGAGTAAATTCAACGCTGTTACCGGCTAACTACGAGATTAGAGGGGAAGGTTATATGCCTATCACTTCCTTTGACAAAATCAACGCAGCGAAAATGGCTAAAGGAGATCAACCCTTAGCTAATCCGCGTAACGCCGCATCTGGAACCTTTAAAATGCAGGATTCTGCTGAAGTCGCACGAAGGGAAATGGAATGTTTTATTTATTCCTATTTAGGTAATGAGAATCCTTTCAACAGCCATTCGGAGGCATTAGAATATTTAAAATCAGTTGGATTTAGTGTTTCGCCTACCTATCGAGTTTGTTCTTCCATCGATGACGTAATTACCTACATCTCCGATTGGGCAGAGAAGAGAAATGATCTGCCTTTAAATACAGATGGGATAGTCATAAAAGTAAATGATTTTGGT
>CAIVPV010000328.1 GCA_903907915.1 uncultured Cytophagaceae bacterium | reverse complement strand
CTGCGTTTAAACGCAAACCTAGTGAAGGATGCGCAGAATTCTGGCATGATTCCGCTCAAGGTGGGCAATATGGGCAATAAGTCGAATATTCAATTGATGCCATGGCCAGCTTTCCCGCTATTAAATGGGAATCCTACTTTCTTGATCACGAAAAACTTAGATGCCATTTATGGTCGTTTCGTTTCGAGCATCGATACCATTTCTGGGGCCGCGACACGTAAGACGCCTTTGCTGAGGACGAGTCAATATACTCAGGTGGCCAAAGCTCCATCTTTATTGTCCTTCAGTTCTGCTGGCAAGGATTTTGACCCAGCTGCTTACAATGCCGGCGTTCAAACGGCTGCTTATCTAGTGGAAGGAAAATTCGAATCTGCTTTTCAGCATTTGACACAGGATACAAGTTTTGTGGCTTCCGGCAGCACCGAATCCGCGATTATCGTCGTGGGTGACGGAGATATCGCCTTGAATGGCGTGGATTATCCATCGCAACAGTCGCTACCTTTAGGTTTTGACCCGTTTATGAAGAATACCTTCGCGAATAAAGACTTTCTACTGAATGCCTTCGCGTATTTAATCGATGATAATTCGCCTTTATTGGCTCGATCTAAGTCGATCACCTTGCGTCCTTTAGATAAGGCCAAAATCCAAGCAGACGGCACCTTCTACCAAGTGATTAACATTGCGGTGCCGCTTCTTTTTGCGACACTTTTGAGTTTAGGAGTTGTGTTTTACCGAAAGCGGAAATTCAATCGGTAAATACATATGCCAAAATCTTTGGTAGAAAGCCTAAATTATTTTAACTTCAAGGTTTGAACGGCATCCTGTCGAAAACCCTTTTACACGTATCATAAAGCTAATATATAATGAAGTTTCTAGTCGCCTCTAATGTCTTATTAAAGCAATTATCAGCCATCAACGGTGTGGTTGCTAGCAATCCTATCATTCCTATCTTAGAGAACATCTTAGTGGAATTAGAGGGCAATACCTTGATCTTAACGGCATCAGACTTACAAACGGTGATGACGACGCGTTTAGAAGTGGAAGGATTCGAAAACGGATCGATCGCTTTACCAGCGCGTTTATTGTTAGAGACTTTACGTAGCTTACCAGAACAACCGGTGACGATTTCGGCGGATCAAGCGACTTTTGGCGCTGAGATCTCCACTCAAAACGGTCGTTTCAAGTTATCCGGCGAAAACCCGATCGACTTCCCACGTATCCCAGAAGTAGCAAAGAATCAAACGATTTCTCTTACTTCAATGGTCTTAGGCGAGGCGATCGCAAATACTTTATTAGCGGTTTCTAACGACGATATGCGTCCAGCGATGACCGGTGTTTTAATCCAAATGATGGGCGATCACACGAACTTCGTAGCCACTGACGGTCACCGTTTAGTGCGTTACCGTCGTAATGACATCCGTCCAGAGGCACAGAGTAGTTTGATATTGCCTAAAAAGGCTTTGGCCCTATTAAAATCCACGCTACCTGCAGACGACACGAATGTAACCGTTGAATTCAGCGCATCGAACGCCTTCTTCAGCTTCCAAAGCTTCTCGCTTATCTGCCGCATCATCGACGAGCGCTTCCCAGAATACGAGAACGCGATCCCGAAAGAAAACAACGAGATCTTAACGATCAACCGTTTAGAGTTCTTGAGCTCGGTAAAACGTATCTCGATCTACTCGAATAAAACAACCCACCAAATCCGCTTGAAATTGTCAGCTAACAAGCTTACGCTTTCAGCAGAGGACTTAGATTACTCAAACGAGGCGAACGAAGTACTTGCTTGCGACTACGCAGGAAAAGACATGGAGATCGGTTTTAACGCGAAATTAGTTTCGGAACTTTTAAGCAACCTAGGCGCGAAATTCGTAGACATTAAATTAAGCGAGCCGAATAAGGCTGGTTTGATTATTCCGTCGGATCAAGATGAGAATGAGGATGTACTTCTTTTAGTTATGCCGGTGATGTTAAATTCATACAATTAATCCTGCGGATTAATTGT
>CAIVPV010000327.1 GCA_903907915.1 uncultured Cytophagaceae bacterium | reverse complement strand
TGCCCAAGAAACCGGCAAGGTAAAGTCCTTAAATGCTAGACCAAAAGCTAAAATTACGATGGACACCATCGGGTCTGCGATAAAAGTGGAACTTAGCATGCAACAGCCTGACATCACTAATCCAAACATTCCCACCGAACGTCGACCCCATTTCAATCCCTTTTTACGTGCAATGAAATCGGATAAAAAGCCGCCACTGAAACAACCGATAGTTCCTAAAATAAAGGGCAAGGATGCCAAGAATGCGATATGGGCATCATCCACCCCTTTGCCATTTTTTAAATATTTAGGCATCCAAGAAAGATAAAAATAGGCCCCATAAAGTAGGCAATGGTACATGCTCATTAATGCCCAAACATTAGGCGTTTTAATGATCTTCAAAAATACCTGAAGATTGTTTTGGGGACTTTTAATTTCACGACCTAATTCAATATGCGCTAATTCTGATTCTTTAATACCAGGCATGTCCTTAGGTTCATTTTGGAACCATAAAACCCAAAAAATAGCCCAAATAATTCCCACTACTCCAAAAATATAAAACACGTAACGCCATCCCCAAATAGACATGATATAAATTGAAAGGAAAGGAGCTAAGGCGGCACCGATGCGGCTAGCTATCCAAATAAAAGACTGGGCTCGACCCGCTTCCTGCTTCGGAAACCACCTCGCGACAACGATCGTTGCGTTAGGATACGCTCCAGCTTCGCCTAATCCGAATAAAAATCGGATGATAAATAACATGGTAAATGAATAGGAGAATCCCGTCAGAATAGTGAAAACTGACCAAGAAAGTACGATTCTAAATAGCACAGATTTAGGCCCTTTAAAATCCCCCCAAAGACCCACGGGTATCTCAAAAATTCCGTAGGCAAAGGCGAAGGAACCCATGATCCAGCCGAATTCTTTTTCACTTAAATGAAGGTCCTGAGTTATTTGACTTCCCGTAATCGAAATGGAAGTTCTATCTAAATAGGTAATGATGGAAAATAAAGCTAATACGAACAGTACCCAAAATCTTTTTTGCATTATTCATTACTATTTTTGCAATAATACAATAAATAATTTTAAAAATACCCCGTTCGACTAATCCTCCTTCTTCACTATCGGATAGACAAATGCTGCCCGTGTAGGTCCAGGAAATGGCACATGACTTCCTTTCAATCCATGCCATAAGACTAAATTAAAGGCCACATCATTATTCGTATCTTCTTTGTCAAAATTAAATAACTCCGATCTGCGTTGCCACTCGTTGCGCGCCACATTTCTACCTCCTAAATCTATCTTAGGAATGATGGCTTTGAAATCAATCGGTCTTGCAACTGAATCAAAACTGCGCCACATCGGCATAGCAGCGGCATCATATTGCGACATTGGATTTAATCCCAAAATCAATTCCATCGTCCGCAACATCGAACTAGTTGTGTATGCGGTGTGATCTACGTAATTACGTTTCACAAATCCACCAGCCACATAAGCGGTGCTGCGATGGGCATCCACGTGATCCGCCCCGTTTTGGGCATCGTCCTCAATCATAAAGACCACCGATTCATTCCATATCGGACTATTTGCCAACGTTTCAATTAATTGCCCCACGGCTAAATCATTATCAGCTACGTGTGCATACGGTGTAGGTCTACCTAACCGCAAGCCTTCCGTATGGTCATTTCCTAGGCGTATGGAATTAAATTGCGGAACCCGATTTTCCTTCACCATCTCCTGAAATTCCGTTTTCCAAATACGTAAACGCGTCGTATCCATAATCGCTAAACTATAACTCGGAAATGTCGGGTGAAAATGTTTATCGAGAGACGCAATTGCTGGCTTATTTCCGGTCATAAATTCGCCATAAGTCCGGTAGCTCACCCCATAACGATTACATAAATCCCAAATATATCCACTCTTATTCATCACGGCGTTCTTTTCAGGCTCCCCATAAATTCCGCCGCCTTTTCCACCATAGCTCGTAGGCCAGTTTTTCTCCATAAAATCCGTAGCATAGGCTCCCATAGACCAATGATGACCATCTGCACTCACCTCAGCATCCACATAAAAATTATCTAGCAACACAAATTTCTCCGAAATAGCGTGTTGATTTGGCGTATATTTTCTGCCAAATAATAACAAAGTAGTATCTCCATTTCCGGTTTTTATATCTGATAAAACCTGGTCATATGTCCTATTTTCCTTAATCACATAAAACACATATTTGATGGGGGATTTTTGGCCTACCTTCATCGGAATAGGAAAACCCGGTGCGTCTTTATCTGCTAATTCCGCCTTCGCTGGATTGTAGGACGCATTGCTATAAACAGCTTTAGAATACCCAGCCATATCCACTGCACTAGGCGAAGGAATAATACTCATCGTCCCTTTGAACAAAGAACCGATGTATTGCACTTCTTTAGGCGCATTCATATCGCCCTGGTGCAAATTCACTTCCTCCCCATTTTTTATAGGACGAGGGCCAAAGGGGTTCGCATAGGACGTATTTCCCTTCCCATTCGTCACCCAAATCTTATCCGCAATAAATTTCACATTGGTAGGAAACCAACCCACTGGTATAAAACCCATCGGTTTACTCGATCCCGTCACCGAAACATCGTAAACAGCCAAGCAATTATTATCTGCATTCGCCACATACAATCTTTTCTTCAAAGGGTCAATCGCTAATCCATTAGTAGTCGATCCAGAAGGTGAATTCGGATACAAGGCCACATCTAATGTTTCGATCACTTTTTTCGTAATTAGATTGACCACTGACACCGAATTGTCATTCGCATTACATACATATAAGAGTTTGCCGTTTGTTGAAAGCAACATCTCATTCGGGTTATCCCCTACTTTTACGGGCGATTTCCAAGTAGCATTTTCTACATCAAACACCAATACCTGATCGCAACCCCAGCATGAAATATATAATTCTTTTGCATCTGGACTCAAAACACTCATATATGCTTCTGCATCTAAACCTAATTGCTTATCGATTTTCTGGCTTTTAGCATCGATAATATATAGCGACCGATTGTCGCGAGTTACTATGTATATTTTTTGGCGTTTCTGGTCAAAGGTAATTCCAGCCGGTCCCACCCGATTAGGCCAAACTGCACCCAACACAATTTCATCTTTTTTGACTAATTTATTTGCCTTGATTTCATAGCGCACCACCTTATTATCATGGCCACCCGCTGCATATAAAAATTGATCGTCTGGACTGAAAGCAAGTCCGTACCAGGCTTTGGGAATAATTACGGTATCAATCAATTTTTCAGTTTTTACATCGACTAACATGATGCTGTGCGCACTTACCCCATTATTCGTTACCGCCACATACTTTTTATTATGGCTTACCGCCATATTTAAGGGCAAATCACCTAACGAAAAAGACTTTCCCGCCGGGCTTAATTTCCAGCCATTAGGCAGAGAAATCACAGGGGACATTTTCTGAGCTGAAACGTAGAAAAACGTTCCCAGAACCAAGCCGAGTACATAAATAAATCGCATAATTATAGGTTTTTTAGAAAGGTAAAATACGCATTTTCGTCATTTCTCAGATAAACGAATGATTAAATTTAGGTAGATCGGAATTTTATTTGTGTCGAAACCAGCAATCTGTTCGATCGTTTTCGTACCCTTTGAAAACCGTATTCACGGGAGCTCCGTGTTGTAAATTGTCATTAAACCGCGTCCGTGCTAGATAATTGAATGCACCCATATCTCCTGTATACGCCGTTTTATTGCGGTGATTATAGGTTTCATGCAAGGCGCATAATTGCTGCAAAAAGTCCATAAAAAGCGGAAATGCGCCGCCAAAAACACCGCAGTTTAAAAGTGCTTCAGAAGCAAACCGTTCCTCATAAGCAGCATAATCAGAAATTTGCGCTCTTAAATGATCCGCATGAGCTAACATCCACTCATTGTTCAGTATTTTAGGCTCATCCCCGCAGAAAAGGGCATCTGAATTAGCGGTATATAATGGATGAATGAAAGGGTTCTGAGCTAAAGTCACAACCGAAACATCCGTCACAAAAACACTCTGAATCTGATCCTTATTTTGTGCTAAATAATCACGGTAAACAAAATAGCGGTAGACATTCGGATTAAAAGCTGGATTATAGCTAATGCGCTCGAAGGA
>CAIVPV010000326.1 GCA_903907915.1 uncultured Cytophagaceae bacterium | reverse complement strand
TCCAATTGGTCCGTCTCCAATTGTTTGAAAATTCTCAAAATACTTCCAACTTTGGAAGTACCCATGGACGTTAGTTCCAGCTTGAACATCCAATAGATTTGGATCAAATCCCAGAACATCAGAGACATAATTCCTTGGATTTTTGAGCATAAGTTTTCTCAGAAAAGGAATTCTGACAAAAACTCTTTTGGATATCCGGCTCCAAATTGAAAACGGATTTCTTCCTTTCGAATCAATGAAATTACCCTGCAAATCAAAATCTAAGATAGATCTCCCATGGTTGGTTCCCCCGCTTCCGATTGTGCTCAAATTTAGGGATGTACTGATTCCAGTTTTAGATGTGTAATACTGAGAAGCGAAGTAAATGAAAAGTTGATTCCCAAGCCCACCAACTAATTCAAATTTTACTTCTTTGCTTGAACTTTCTCTATTTTGATAAGGCATTCTTATCTACCGCCCTAATAATTTCTCCTAGACCCCGTAGGTGAGGGTAACTCGGGTCAAAGCAATAGCTTGGACTCAAAGTTGAGTGAGTATTCGAAACAGCCCATTTATTTAGATGACTCTCGTCATGCCAGGTAGCCATTACTCCAGTGAATTCATCTTGTGAAACAGATTCATTCAAATCAGTCACCATTTCCTTAAATTCTGCATTTCGGCCCATCCAAGTTCCACCGCAATAATACGTATCCCTCATTCTCTTTGGGACAAATGAGGTGGACGCACGGTTATCACACCAAGACCCTAAACCTCCATTTTCCATAATTGATCTGAAATCTGACACGAGTTTTCTCGGGTAGTGAAGATATAGCTTCACCAGTTCAGGGCCACGAGGGCGCCAAAAACCCGGATGTGCAACAAGGCCTATGCCACCCTCCCACGAATCTGGAGAGAAGGATGAGTCAAAATTTGTTCGAACTAGCATGTCAGCGTCAAGATGCATCAAAATCGACTCATCTAAATGGTCTGTGATCGAATTGATAAGTTTGTACCGGTAGAGAGTTGCAAAGGGCCATCCAAGCGCCTCGATTTCGTGCACCTGAACATCTATCGCAGGGTGAAGTTCACGGAACTCTTCTACGGCCGCCAATTGTTCAGTGAAAACATGGAAAGTTAAATCGAAATCCCTCACATTCTCATAAAAAGATTCAACCATTTTTGCCCAGTAGTCGATGTATTGATTAGTCGCGACTGTAACGACGCCTAGTGTAATCACAAATTATCCTTTCTTCATTTGCTCTTGCCACTTACATTTTAAATGGCTGGATAACCTGTAACGAAAATATGAAATGCTTGTTACCGGGGAAATATAGAATAATTGTAGACAGTGAATCCCGAAACGGCCGAGATTTTCTCGTGTTGCTGTTGAGTTTAGCTCTTCTATTTCTTGAATGGTTTCCAGGAACAGCAGTTTTTTTCTGACAAGCTGGGTTGGAAGTTGATTAAGTATCGCGCAGTGTCGTGACTTAACGTTTCTAATTCGCCTACTAGCTTGTGTGCCTGAAATTCTGTAACGGATGTAAACATCTCTGCTATTCCTGATTTTACCCAGAAGACTCATTCGGACCCATAGATCGAAGTCTTCTAAACCTTCGAATTCATCCCGGTAACCTCCAGCGGCTAAGGCTGAATCCCTTCTGAACATCACAGCAGGATGCACAACAGGATTTCTAAAAAACATTTGTCTGTTGATTTCTAGCATTGATATGGGATTATTTGTTTTATATGGGCGCCTGCTATTTCCACTCTCGTCTATGAACAGGGCCTGGCCTCCAAGTACCAATACATTCCTTTTTGAGAGTTCATTTCGTTGCTTACTAATGCGGCCAGCAATCACGAGGTCATCGCTGTCAATTCTCGCAATCAACTCTGCGTCACTGAACTCGAGTCCACAATTCAATGCATTTGCTACCCCTGGCGATTTGGAAATTATGGCTTTAACCTTATGTGGGAATTCGGATTGAAAATCCCGAATCACACCTCTAGTAACTTCGGTCGGTCGGTCTTCAATGATGATAATTGCATTCAAATCATTCAATTCGGGAATTATCGAATTAAGCGTTTCAACAAGATAAGGGGCCTCCCCAAAAACGGGAAGGAGGATATCTACTTTTTGTGTTGACATACTTCAAATTCCCTCGTTTTGAGCACTAGTCTAAGGTAGTGGAAGATTGGACTAAGTTAGTGGTCATTTGCGATTTGGATGGAACTTTGGTGTATCAAAACACAATGCTATTGCAGTTTAGGCAAGCCATTCAAAATTCAAAACTAAATATTTTCAGCCTATCCTTTAGCCTTTGCTTCGGGAGAGTTGAGTTTAAAAGGAAGTTAACTCAATTAGTTCCACATCTTGAGAATGACCCAGTTCCTAATCCTTCTGTTATTCGGTTACTGACAGAGTTTCGAAATGAAAACCGCAAAATATATCTGGTCAGTGCAAGTGAACATGGATTTGTATATTCCTTAGGGATGAGGCTCTTTCAGTTTGACGGAATTATCGGAAGTACCGATGTAAATCTAAAAGGAATAAGTAAGGCAAGATTACTGGTCGAGAAATTTGGGACTAAAAATTTCGATTACATCGGTGACTCTTTTAGTGATATCGCCGTTTGGAGAGAAGCATTTTCTGGTATCGCTGTGTCCCCAAGTGCAAAGACTTTGACAACAATTCAAAATGAATTTCTAAACGTAAGGGTTCTTTAAAATGTCAAGGATTATTCTCTATTTGAAATTGG
>CAIVPV010000325.1 GCA_903907915.1 uncultured Cytophagaceae bacterium | reverse complement strand
GGCTTTGTTTTTAATTCCCCTGCAGAAGCTAAATACGGAATTAAGGTCAAGTGTATAAAGAGCGTGTTTTTTTCCCCTAGATCCCATTTTAATTGGCGTGCTGCCTCGATAAAGGGAAGGGATTCTATATCACCTACACATCCACCTATCTCCGTGATGACGATATCATATTTGCCTGATTCTCCTAGAATTAAAATATTGCGTTTAATTTCGTCGGTAATGTGAGGAACTACTTGCACCGTTTTGCCCAAATAATCACCACGACGCTCTTTTGTAATCACATTATGATAAATACGGCCTGTTGTGATATTATTCGCTTGGCTCGTAGGCGTATTTAAAAAACGCTCATAATGGCCTAAGTCAAGATCGGTTTCTGCTCCATCGTTCGTTACATAGCATTCGCCATGTTCGTAAGGATTCAGCGTGCCTGGATCAATATTGATATAAGGGTCAAACTTTTGGATTGTACAGGTTAGACCTCGCGCTTGAAGTAGCTTCGCTAAAGATGAGGCAATGATGCCTTTTCCTAACGAGCTTGTTACACCACCCGTAACAAAAATGAACTTAGATTTCTTGGGATTCCCTTTACCAGACATTGAAAGAATTGTTGATTTGGTTACGGGAAACAAAGATAGTGAAATAAAAGCATACCGAATTAATCCTATTTTTATTTTATCTTGCATTCTTAATAATATTTGAATGAAACCTCAACAAATTACGCTCTTTTCAGCCTCTGCGGGATCAGGTAAAACCTATACCTTAACCATTGAGTATATCAAGATGGCGCTCTGTGAGGTAGAAATGAAAGGATATTTCCGACGTATTTTAGCTGTTACTTTTACCATTAAAGCAGCGGAAGAAATGCGTCAAAGAATTTTGCATTTTTTAGCAGGTTTAGCAGATTTTCCCAAATTTGAACATACAACAGCTTCAGACCAACCTCAATTTATCGCTATTTTAGAAAAAGTTCAGACGGAATTAGCGGAAGAAGGTATTCAGTTAACAAAGGATGAATTAGCTTCTCGGGCAGCGACTACCTTACAGCAAATCTTACAGGATTACGGATTATTCTCTGTTATGACCATTGATTCTTTTGTTCAGCGGTTAAGTGCATCGTTTGTGGATGAATTAAATTTACCTACTCAATACGAAGTATTATTAGATTCGAATGGACTCATTCACGAATTAATAAATCAACTATTAGAGCAAGTTAATAGTACAGGTGATCAAGAATTATGTGAATTGATTTTATCTTTTGCTAATCAAGAAATTGCGGAAGGTCGAAATTGGAATCGCATGCGCGACAGTCTTCATTCTTTTTTAAAGATCACCTTAGAAGAAAAGTTTTTGGCTATTGAACCACAATTAGCCCCTTTTCATACTAGTGATTTTCTGCGATTAGAACATCAATTACGTGACACCTTGAAACAAATGGTTGTAGAGGTGAAAGCGGTTGCGGCTTCTTTTTTAGAAATCATTTCAACTATTGGTTTAGAAGATTCGATGTATTTTCAAGGCGCTAAAGGTCCTGTAGGTATCATTAAATCGGTTTATGCTAAGCCAGAAATCGCAGATAAACCGTATGCTTACTTACGTTCCGCTATTGAAAATAATACGTGGACTTCTTCTAAAGCCTCTACCAGCGAAAAGGCTTTAATTGAAACTCACTCTGCCGAATTATCAAATTTAGGATCCCAATTTCTGAATCTGCAAGAATTACATGGTAAGCGTCATCGCTTTCTTCATTGGGTTTTGAAGGATTTGAAAAAAATTGCCTTGCTTAATTTGATTCAGCGAGAAATGCGTTTGTTTCAACAAGAAAATTCCGCTATTCCTATATCAGAATTTTCTAAACGTGTGTATGAGGTTATTTCTAATGACCCCATTCCTTTTATCTATGAAAAATTAGGGGATCGTTATTTTCATATTTTCATAGATGAGTTTCAAGATACGTCCATTTTACAATGGAAGAATTTTATGCCTCTGATTGAAAATGCTACTTCTATTGGTAAACGTAGTTTATTGGTAGGGGATGCTAAACAGTCTATATATAAGTTTCGAGGCGGTGAAGTTAGTCTTATAGCCTCTTTAGCTACTCAAGACCCCACTCTAGTTTCTATTCATTTTACAGAAGATTCTTTAGATGAACAACGTTTTGATTATTTGTTGAATCAAGTAGGGCCTAAGGCCTTACGTGATAATTACCGAAGTGCAGCGGAGGTAGTGGAATTTAATAATTCCTTCTATCATTCGTTAACAGAGAATCAAACGGTGCTTTCTTTATGTCCATTAATAACACCTTTGTATGGTCATAATTTGAAACAAAATCCGAAGGTAGCTGCTTCTAAGTTTACTGGTAAAGTGGATCTATTGGTTTATCATAAATCAAAAGAGACATTTGGTTTTACGGAGCCAGAGAATGAATTCATGTTTGAGCAGGTATTGAATTTAATCGAGCACAACAGAAGGATAGGATTTAGATATAAGGACTTGGCTATATTAACTAGAAAAAATAAGCATTCTCGTTATATAGCTTTAAGGCTAAAAGAAAAGGGTATCCCGGTTATTTCGTCTGACTCTTTATTAGTTCATTATTCACCCGTTGTGGGTTTTCTGCTTTCTTTTTTAGCTCTGTATGAGAATCCGAAAGAGAATCTTTATTTGTATGAACTACTTTATCAACATGCCGAAATACTGGGTGAACAAGTGGATCAAGAAAACCTATCCTATGTCTCGTCGCTGCAGGGAGATTCAGCTTTATCGAATGCAATCGAATATTTCCACCAAAAAGGTATTGTAATTCCTGTCTATTCTGATCTTCTTCATTGGGTGTATGATTTGGTTTCCGTTTTTGATTTATTAAATCAGGCTAGTGGTCAAGATTATTTGTGGAAATTTTTAGATGTATTAAACGAATATGTTCTTTTGAAGGACAAAATGGTATCGGGTTTTTTACAACATTTCAATCAAAATAGGAATTCTTATTGTATAGCTGGTTCAAATGAAGCGGATGCCGTAACGATTTCTAGCATTCATAAAGCCAAAGGTTTGGAGTATCCTGTGGTCATTGTTCCTTTTGTTAATTGGACTTTTCAAGCCGATTCTGAAAAGATTTGGTACGAACTAGGGGAGGAGGAATCTGCCGATTTATGGATGGGGGATGAAAGACATTTGCATCAGGTGTATGGTCGAGTCAATTCGACGGAAGTACTAGCCTTCCCTGCTTTGGCCCTTCAAACCCAAGCGGAGAAAGAAGCGATATTTTTAGATGCTTTAAATATGTTGTATGTAGCAACAACTCGCCCTAAGCAATCTTTACATCTTTTATTGACTGTACCAGAGCCAGAAATGCATAGTAAGACTATTTCAACCTATGAGAATTCGGTCGGTAAATTAGTGTATGAGTTCGCTCAATCAGCAACAGATTCAGCTACTTTAGTTCCTTATTTTACTGGTGAAACAGCGTGGAAGATGTCCTATTTTTCTTTTTCAGAATCAGCACTTATTCCGTCTTTAGATCACAAGGAATTAAATTCGATCGAAAAGCGGGTTCGAATTCAAATGGGTGACATTATTCCGCCTATTCCATTGAGAGTAAATACGGCCAAAGCAGATTTGTATACGTCTGCCTCTAAAAAAAGAGAGATAGGAAATCAATTACATGATTTATTAGCCCAATTACCTGACATGGAGTCCTGGCCTGCTTTACGTGCTAAATCTAAATTAGATTTAGCTTTACTGGATGCCTTATTAGAGGATATAACAATACAAAGTTTCTTTACTAAAGATCAATTAGCCTTTAAAGAAGTAGATTTATTATGCCCCGATGGAAAAATAATTAGGCCAGATAGGGTGAATAATATCGGAGGATCTTATCAAGTGATTGATTTTAAAACCGGTAAGCAAAAGCCTGAACATCACGATCAGATAAATAGATATAAACAAACCTTAGTGGCTATGGGTCATCAGGTGACTGAAGGTGTTTTGATTTATGTTGAATCTAAAGAATTAGTCTATGTGTAAGCGACTACTCTATTTAGGTTTTCTCCTGTTATTATTAGACTCTTGCTCTTTTGTAAAACGCATCTTTCATCGTTCTACTACTTCAAATTACAGTTCGGCGGATATCAAGGGTATCATTAAAGAGGCAAAGAAGTTTAAAGGGGTTCCTTATCGTACTGGCGGAATGGATTCAAAAGGAATTGATTGCTCTGGCTTGTTATTTACCGTTTATAAATCGAATGATTTTGAAATTCCTCGAGTATCTGGAGATCAAGCTAAATTTGGTGACGTAATTAAACTTAATGAAGTGCAGTTAGGCGATTGGGTGTTTTTTGCTACAGGTAAAGTCGGCCTTATTAATCATGTGGGTTTAATTACTAAAGATAAGCCATCCATTAGTTTTATCCATGCTAGTACAACTTATGGGGTTAGGGAGGATTTACTTTATCAAAAATTCTGGCTTGATAAGATCGTCAAAATTATACGCCCATATAAAAATTAATATGG
>CAIVPV010000324.1 GCA_903907915.1 uncultured Cytophagaceae bacterium | reverse complement strand
GAGTTCCATCGCGACCTCTTTTCCTAAGATAGCTGGATCTGATCCCTGCGCAGAATGGTAGATATTTTCTACTCCATCCAGGCTGAGAACGCCGGCATGCAAGGCTATTTTATCGCCTTTAAGTACCGCATGGCCATATACCGGAACGCTGCAACCCCCTTCTAAATGGGCTAATAAATGGCGTTCCGTAAGTAGTCTCGCCTCTGTGTCAGGGTGGTTGCAAGCTTTGCGCACTAGAGATTTCACGTCCTTATTTAAAGATACCGCACATTGAATCGCCACAGAACCTTGGCCTACTGCAGGGACAAATTGATCAATATCCAGGTGCTGGGTGATATAAGATTCCATCTCCATTCGATGAACTCCGGCATAAGCCAATAGCATGGCATCGCAATCCCCATTTTTTAATTTTTCCAAACGTGTCTGTAAGTTGCCTCGCATCTCCACAGCGGTGTGTTGTGGATAAAAATGAGATAGGAAAGCACGTCTACGTGTTGATGAGGTGCCAATACGCAAGGATTCGTTCGAAGCTAAGTTCTTCGAGGGATCCAGGCTTAAAACAACGTCTTCCGCCGATTCGCGCTCTGTAAACGCGATTAATTCGAGTTCTGCAGGTAAATGGGAGGGAAGGTCCTTCGCAGAATGCTGGGCGATGTCAATTTCTCCCGCGCGCAGCATCGTTTCTAATTCTTCGGTGAAGACTCCTTTCGATCCGATTTTAGATAAGGAACGATCAAGTATTTGATCCCCTTTCGTGGAAATCGCTACGATTTCATAAGTTAAGCCTTCTTTTTCGAGCAAAGCTCCCACGTAGTGAGCTTGCCACAAAGCCAAAGCCGAATTTCGAGTACCGATGCGAACCGTTTTCATATCAGGAGTTTTTCGCGTGAAACACACGTAATAAGTAAAGAGATAGGTCGAGATGCACCATTTTAGCCCGGGCATTTCGCTCTAAGTGGTAATGTACCTCGGAGATTTTTTCGGTCATTGTTGCGATCTTTTCGGTGCTTAAGGTCTTAGAGAAATTATCCACGAAGGCTTTTTCTTTTTCTAACGATTTGATCAAAGCGCTGGCGTCCGAAATTTGGTAGAGGCATTGTCTGAAAATATGGAGGCTATAGCTTAAAATGCTTTTTTGGTTTTCCTTCGCTAAACCATCGAATTGGTCGGCTAATTGGACTAATTTCGACAAGTTGCGGGCATAAATAGCCCGCATCCATTCGGCAAACCAGGTCGTGGTGCTCAGGTTATCGGAGGAGGAATTTTCCAAAGCTTCGGAGATATTTCCTTCGCAATTCACGGCAATTTGGTGGGCTTTTTCGGCGTCAATTTCAACCTTTTGGACTAAATAGGCAGCTAATTCTTCCACATCCACTGCCCCCACACTTACGCGCTGCGTTCTCGAGATAATCGTCGTTAAAAGTTTATCCGGTTCCGCACAAACTAAGATGAATAAGGTCGAGCTAGGTGGCTCCTCTAAAGTCTTTAAAAGCGCATTTCCAGCGGAAGCATTTAAGGTCTCCGGATTCCATAAGAGGACGACCTTGAAGGGCGCTTCAAATGGTTTTAAGCTAATTTTTTGGACTAATTTTCGCGTTTCCTCGACAGGAATATTTCCCTGTCTATTCCCTTCTGCCCCCATAAAGGCGAGCCATTCCGGTAAGGTTCTAAAATACGATTCTTGGATAAACTTTCGCCAATCGGGTAGGTAGGCGTCGGACTCAGCCTCCTTGATTTTCTTCGTGATTACCGTCGGATACATG